>SHXO01000011.1 GCA_009693245.1 Betaproteobacteria bacterium
ATTCAATCCGCCTTGCTGAGCATTGGCTACTTCGCCACTGCCTGGCTGGCTCACACGCTGGCGTGCTACACGGTGGCGAGCGAACGGCTTGCCGCCCAGCGTGAGGTGGACTTGGCGAACTTGGCGCAGGTCAATCAGTTGGTGATACAGGACATGCAAGACGGTGTTCTCGTGGTCGATGAGCAAGGTGTGGTGCGCCAGATAAACCGCCGGGCCATCGAGATCTTGGGGCCCGTGCCCCCAGGCGGGCGGGAACTGCGGTTGGATCAATACGCGCTCACATTGTCCGAGCGTTTGGGAAAATGGCGGGAAGACCCGGACGGCAATGCGGAGCCCCTAAGAACAGTCATCGCCCATAAGCTGACTGGCGCGCGCTTCGTGCCCGTAGCCCGGGACCGAAAAGTGGGAGTGGTGATTTTTCTGGAAGACTTGACTCGTGTCCAGGCCCAGGCCCAGCAGATGAAGCTCGCGGCCATGGGTAGGCTCACGGCCAACATCGCCCACGAAATCCGCAATCCGCTTTCGGCCATCAACCACGCCACGGAGTTGTTGTTGGAGGAGCCCGATATTCCGGAGACTCAGGCACGCCTCCTCCAGATCGTGCACGAGAACGCCCAGCGCCTCGACCGCATGGTGCAAGATGTTCTTAAGCTTAGCCGCCGCGACCGCGCCCACCGCGAGACTTTTCTGCTGAGCGAGTTTCTGGGCACCTTCGTCGGACAGTTCTGCCAAATAGAGAAGATCGACCCCGGGATCATCTCCTTGGTGGTGGAGAAGGATTTGTCCATCGTGTTCGACCGCAGCCACTTGAACCAGGTGATGTGGAATCTTTGCCGCAACGCGCTGCGCTATTGCCAGCGTAAACCGCGTAGCATAGCCATCCGAACGCGGGCGGGAACGGGCGCCGGGACAGTAGAATTATCGGTGAGAGATGACGGGCCGGGCGTGCCGGAAGCGATTCGGCCCCATCTCTTCGAACCCTTCTTCACCACGGCCGCGAGCGGTACCGGGCTCGGCCTGTACATCGCCCGCGAGATCTGCGAGGGTAACGGGGCTTCGCTGGACTTCGTGGATTTGCCCGCCGGGGCCCAGTTCATTGTCATCTTCAAGGGAATCAAGAGTTGAAACGAAAAGAGCAGAACGGACCCGCCGCGCGCCTGCCTGGACAGGAGCGCTGTGTATTGGTGGTCGATGACGAAGTCGATATTCTCGAATTGATCGAACTGACGCTGCTACGCATGGGCCTGGACGTGGAGCGGGCCATGAGCGTCAAGGAGGCCACTACCAAGCTGCAGCAGCGGCACTTCGATTTGTGCCTCACGGACATGCGGCTGCCCGACGGAAGCGGCGTCGAGATCGTGGAATTCGTGACCAAGAACAACATGGATTTGCCAGCGGCCATCATCACGGCCCACGGCAATACCGAGAACGCCGTGGCGGCCCTCAAGGCGGGTGCCTTCGACTACTTGGCCAAGCCCGTGGGCTTGGACCAGTTGCGCACCTTGGTGAAATCGGCCTTGAATTTACCCAAATCCGAGGCCAAGGGCGCCGACGGTAATCTGGGCGAGCGCTCCTTGCTGGGGAGCTCTCCGGCCATCATTCAAGTACAGCAATTGATCGAAAAGCTGGCGCGAAGCGAGGCGCCAGTACACATTAGCGGCGAGTCTGGGAGCGGGAAGGAATTGGCGGCGCGCCTCATCCACCAGAAGAGCGCCAGGAGGGAGAAACCCTTCGTGCCGGTGAACTGCGGCGCAATTCCAGAGAATCTCATGGAGAGCGAATTCTTCGGTTACAAGAAGGGCGCCTTCACGGGAGCGGATTCCGAGCGGGATGGTTTTTTCCAGGCGGCCAATGGCGGCACGCTGTTTCTCGACGAGGTAGCCGATCTACCCTTGCCCATGCAAGTGAAGTTACTGCGCGCCATTCAAGAGAAAAAGGCGCGCAAAGTCGGATCGACCCAGGAAGACTCCGTGGACGTTCGCATCATCAGCGCTACCCATCAAAATTTGTCCCAGTGCGTGGAAGCTGGAAAGTTCCGCCATGATTTGTATTACCGGCTCAACGTCATCGAGCTTCGCATGCCGGCCCTGCGAGATATGCGCGAGGATGTACCGGACATCGCGGCGGCCATTCTGGACCGGCTGGCGGTACAAGCCCGCGTGTCCAAGCCTTTGCTCGAACACGATGCGGTCGAGGCACTTGCCCAGTACGATTTTCCCGGCAATGTGCGAGAACTGGAAAATGTGCTGGAACGCGCCATCGCCTTGTGTGACGGATTGAAGGTCACGAAGGAAGACCTGCAGTTGACTCCGCCAGAAGTGACCGAGGTGCCACGAGACTCCACCGACGGCAAATGGCCTCTTCAAGAATATCTGGACCGCGTGGAGCGCGAGGCAATTCTCGAAGCATTGGAGAAGACGCGCTTCAACCGCACGGCGGCGGCCAAATTACTGGGGATCACCTTTCGCGCCATGCGCTATCGCATGGAGCGCTTGGGGATCAATTAAGTAAGCCCGCATCACGCCGGCTCGATGTCCGAACCGAACGCATCCAGCGGCGGCGCTTTTTCGAACGACGGCGTCTGGTCTGGCGCGCTTTTCATTCCGTCTCCTAATTGCGACGACCGGCCAGCAGGCGAGCCGGTGACCTTGCTGGTGGTCCACAACATTAGCCTGCCTCCAGGTGAGTTCGGCGGCAGTGGCGTGGTGGATCTCTTCCTCAACCGCCTGGAGCCCCAATCGCATCCCTACTTTGCCCAAATTACCGGGCTGCAAGTGTCTTCTCATTTTTTCATTAGGCGAACGGGCGAAGTCATCCAGTTCGTCGCCGCCAACCGGCGCGCCTGGCATGCGGGCCAATCCCGCTGGCGCGGCCGCGAACGTTGCAACGACTTCTCCATCGGCGTGGAGTTGGAGGGCACCGATCACGAAGCATTCGCCGATGCGCAGTACGAAGCGCTTGCAAGGCTCACCCGCGCGCTGCGCGAGCGTTATCCCATCGCGGATGCCGCTGGACATTGCGACATTTCTCCCGGCCGAAAAACCGATCCCGGTCCCCACTTCGACTGGCACCGCTATCGTCATTCCATTGGCGGGTTTGTTTAGCCGCTAGGCGCGCGGGAGTTTCCCGGTTTTGTATTTTTTTCGCACCGTGACATCCGCGCGAAGCTTGACAGTGGCATACGGAACACTAGAATTGGTGTCCGTGCGCGGATTGGAACACAATATCTAGTGGTTTCTCGGTTCGCTGGCTAAAGCTCATTCAAGCTTTGCAAGACAAAATGCGTCGTCCGGATGCGACGGCGAAAAACAGGAGGCAGTTCAATGCAGGTTGTATCGGAGGCAGCGGGATCTTTCGCGGTTCCCCAGGATCTGGCTATCGCGCCCGCCGCGGTGGCGGACCCTCGGTACGGGCAATACAGGGTCATTCGCCGAAATGGCTCGGTGGTCGGATTCGAGCCTGTCAAAATTTCCGTGGCCATGACGAAAGCATTCTTGGCCGTCAACGGAGGCCAAGGCGCGGCTTCCGCGCGAGCGCGAGAAATGGTGGCCAGCTTGGCGGAAATGGCGGTGAGCGCCCTGATGCGGCGCCAGCCACAGGGCGGTACGTTTCATATCGAGGACATTCAAGACCAGGTTGAATTGGCGCTCATGCGATCCGGAGAGCACGATGTGGCGCGTGCCTACGTGCTGTATCGCGAGGAGCGCTCCCGCGTGCGCGCGAAGCAGAAGGAAGCTCAGCGCGCGGTTCACGGAGATCACGTTATCCGCGTCAAGGATGGCACGCAGATCAAGCCGCTCGATTTCAACCAGTTGCACCGTATCGTGAGCGATGCTTGCGACGGACTGGGCCAATCCACCAGCGTCGAAGCGATCATGCAGGGAATTCTCAAGGACATCTATGACGGGGTGTCCATGGACGAAGTGCGCAAGTGCGCCGTTTTATCCGCGCGGGCCCTGATCGAAAAGGATCCCGCCTATAGTTATGTCACGGCGCGGCTCCTCCTGCACACGATCCGCCATGAGGTGCTTGGAGGCGAGTACGTGCAGAGCGACATGCATATGCAATACGCCCAGTATTTCCCAAATTTCATCAAACGCGGGATTAGCGCCGGGTTGCTGGATCCGCGGTTGGGGCGCTTCGATCTCAGGGCGCTCGGAATCGCGATCCAAGCCAACCGCGACTTGAAATTCGGCTACCTAGGCTTGCAGACACTCTATGACCGCTACTTTCTGCACGTCAACGAGCAGCGCATCGAGTTACCCCAGGCGTTCTTCATGCGGGTTGCCATGGGTTTGGCGATCAACGAGCGGGACAAGGAAGCGCGCGCGATCGAGTTCTACAACGTGCTGTCCTCTTTTCTCTTCATGAGTTCTACCCCGACCCTCTTCAATTCGGGGACGGTGCGTGCGCAGCTTTCAAGTTGCTACCTCACCACGGTAGCCGACGACCTCGAAGGGATCTACGACGCCATCAAGGAAAACGCGCTGCTATCCAAGTATGCCGGCGGCCTGGGAAATGACTGGACGCCGGTGCGCGCCCTGGGGTCCTATATCAAGGGAACAAACGGAAAGTCGCAAGGTGTCGTTCCTTTCCTCAAGGTCGTGAACGACACGGCCTTGGCGGTGAACCAGGGGGGTAAGCGCAAAGGGGCGGTGTGCTCCTATCTGGAGACGTGGCACCTCGATATCGAGGAGTTTCTGGAATTGCGCAAGAACACTGGGGACGATCGCAGGCGTACGCACGACATGAATACGGCCAACTGGATTCCAGACCTATTCATGAAGCGGGTGATGGACAATGGCGAATGGACTCTGTTTTCGCCCTCGGAAACCGCGGACTTGCACGAGAAATTCGGCAAGGCCTTTGAGGGTGCCTATACCGGCTACGAAGAAAAAGCCGCGCGAGGCGAGATAAAGCTGTTCAAGAAAGTGGCTGCTACACAACTATGGCGGAAGATGCTGACCATGCTTTTCGAGACGGGCCATCCTTGGGTCACTTTCAAGGATCCGTGCAATATCCGCTCGCCGCAGCAACATGTGGGGGTAGTGCATAGCTCCAATCTTTGCACGGAGATCACGCTAAACACCAGCGGCAGCGAAATCGCGGTGTGTAACCTGGGGTCCGTCAATCTGGTGGCGCATCTCAAGGACGGAGAGCTGGACCTGGATAAGGTAAGGCAGACCGTCAGCAGCGCCATGCGAATGCTCGATAACGTTATCGACATCAACTATTACGCCGTGGAAAAGGCGCGCAATTCGAACTTGAAGCACCGTCCGGTGGGCTTGGGCATCATGGGCTTTCAGGATTGTTTACATGAACTGCGCTTGAGCTACGCCTCCAAGAAGGCGGTGGAGTTCGCCGACAAATCCATGGAGGCCGTGTCCTACTTCGCCTATTGGGCCTCGACGGAACTGGCCGCCGAGCGTGGGCCGTATTCCACCTTCGATGGTTCGCTGTGGAGCCGGGGTATTCTTCCTCCCGATACGGTGAAGCTCTTGGCGGATGAGCGTGGCGGATTTGTCGAGATGGATGCCTCGGCCACCATGGATTGGAACGCACTGCGCGGACGCATCAAGGAGTTTGGCATGCGTAACTCGAACTGCGTCGCGATCGCCCCAACGGCCACCATTGCAAACATCATCGGAGTGTCGGCGAGCATTGAACCCACGTACCAGAATCTCTACGTGAAGTCGAATCTCTCGGGAGAGTTCACGGTTGCTAACGAATACCTCGTGGCGGATTTGAAGAAGCTCAATCTGTGGGACGAGGTCATGGTAGCGGACCTCAAGTATTTCGACGGGAGCCTCGCGCGCATCGACCGGATACCCGCGGATACGCGCTGGCTCTACGCGACGGCGTTCGAAGTTGACGCGACATGGTTGGTGGAAGCCGCCGCACGGCGTCAGAAATGGATCGACCAGGCGCAATCGCTCAACATTTACATGGCGGGCGCATCCGGGAAAAAACTCGACGACATCTACAAGCTTGCGTGGTTGCGCGGTTTGAAAACGACGTACTACCTGCGCACCTTGGGAGCTTCATCGGCGGAAAAATCGACGGTGCAGGCGGGGCATCTCAATGCCGTTCCAGTGGGTGGCGCAGTGAGAGCCGCCGCGGTTCTAGCCCCTGCGCAAGGCGATGACATGAAGTTTTGCGCCATCGATGACCCGGATTGCGAAGCTTGCCAGTGATGCGGAATTCTAGGATGGCGGTGTGGATTGTCGGGGCAGTGAATCGCGCTGGAAAGTGCGCGAAGGCCATTATGCGCGCATCATCATGCACGCATGACGGCGCGTTGAAGCGCGCGATAAAAACGAATTTTCATGGCGGGGCACAGAGCTTGCTAAATATTGCGCCCGTGTGCCGCCCAGCGAGCGAAGCGAACAAGAAAGGGAGCGCACGAGATGCTGCAGTTTGAAGAGACAAGGGGCGTGGCGGGATTGGCGGTGGGGCACGTCAACGCTTTCGTATCGGTTGAACCGAACATAGGGACCGGGCCGTTGGTAAAGACGCCGGTGCCACAAGACTTCCGCCGTATTAGGCTGGAAGACAAGCGAATCATCAACGGCAAGACCGACGTCAACCAGTTGGTGCCGTTCAAGTACAAATGGGCATGGGAGAAGTATTTGGCAGCATGCGCGAATCACTGGATGCCGCAAGAAGTCGCGATGAACCGCGACATCGCGCTTTGGAAGAACCCAAACGGGCTGACCGACGATGAGCGGCTCATCGTCAAGCGCAATCTCGGGTTTTTCGTGACCGCCGATTCCCTGGCCGCCAACAATATCGTCTTGGGTACCTACCGCCACATCAGCGCGCCGGAATGCCGCCAGTATTTGCTACGCCAGGCCTTCGAGGAGGCGATTCATACCCACGCGTACCAGTACATCGTCGAGAGCCTAGGGCTGGATGAAGGCGAGGTTTTCAATGCCTATCACGAAGTGTCCAGCATTCGCGAAAAGGACGAGTTTCTTATCCCTTTCATAGACACGCTTACCGATCCGTTGTTCAAGACGGGAACCCCGGAGGCCGATCAAAAGCTGCTGCGAAGCCTGATAGTGTTTGCGTGCGTCATGGAAGGACTGTTTTTCTATGTGGGGTTCACCCAGATCTTGGCTTTAGGGCGGCAGAACAAAATGACGGGGGCTGCCGAGCAATACCAATACATTCTTCGCGACGAGTCCATGCATTGCAATTTTGGCATCGACCTCGTCAATCAAATCAAGATGGAAAACCCTCACCTGTGGACGGCGGAGTTTCGCGAGGAGATCCGCGAGATCATGCAAAAAGGGGTGGAACTGGAGTATCGCTATGCCGAGGACACCATGCCGCGTGGAGTTCTTGGCTTGAACGCCCCGATGTTCAAGGAATATCTGCGCTATGTCGCCAACCGCCGGTGCACACAAATCGGCTTGGATCAAATTTATCCGGGGGCGATGAATCCCTTCCCCTGGATGTCAGAAATGACCGATCTGAAGAAGGAACGCAACTTCTTCGAAACCCGGGTTATAGAGTATCAGACCGGCGGGGCCCTGAGTTGGGATTAGCCAAGCACCCTTGGCAACTCGTCGTGAGCCGCGGGGAGGCGGCGCAAAGAACTGCTAGGAGAGGCCGGGTTCGGCTTCTTCAGGCGGTCGCACTGTGAAGTGCGTTAGTTGTATCCATCGTAACTTTGATTAGGAGGTTGTAAATGGCTATTAAGAAAGCAGCAGCTAAGAAGCCGGCCGCCAAGAAGAAGGCTCCGGCTCGCAAACCCGCAGCGAAGAAAGCCGCGGCCAAGAAGCCCTCGGCGAAGAAGAAGGCGCCGGCTAGGAAAGCGGCGGCGAAGAAGCCCGCGGCGAAGAAGAAAGCGCCGGCGAAGAAGAAGGCGGCAAAGCGGACAGCGGCTAAGAAGAAGCCGGCAGCTAGGAAAGTCGCGAAGAAGAAGCCAGCGGCTAAGAAAGCGGCAAGGAAGCCGGCAGCTAAGAAAAAGGCAGCGAAGAAGCCAGCCGCCAAGAAAGCGGCGAAGAAGCCTGCTGCCAAGAGGGCGGCTAAAAAGCTCGCAGCAAAGTCGGAATCGGCATCTGCGCCAAAACCCGCTCCCGCGCCGGCAGCTTGGCCGTTCCCGGTTTCAGGCAACAGGCCGAACTAAGCTCCAGGATGCCTGCGGGCAGCCTGCATCCGTGACGGATACCAGCACCTGATCCGCGGGCTTTGTTTTTTCTGGGCAAGCGTTAGGCATCGCGCCTAACGAAATGTCTAGAGAGTTGCACCATCTCAGTGAGCACGCCGTAGATGCTCATTGGGGCGTATTACCCTTCGTTCGATGGGGGGTTGTGTCACGGGCGACGCAGACCCTAGGCACAACGAGTTTCATTGGCCAGGCGAGGCTCTCCGTGTAACCGGCATGGATGAACGCGATGGAACGCAAGAAGGTCACGTCAGCCGGCATTCGCTCCATTGGTTATGACCCCAGGGAGCAATGCCTAGAGATCGAATTCAGCGACGGCAGGATTCTTCAGTACCGGCGCGTTAGCTCGGAGATTCACCGGCGGCTCATCGCGGCTCCGTCCATTCTGAGTTATTTTAGCGATCACATCGAGGACGAATTCTCCAAGACGCAGGTGCGATAGCCCATCCCCCGGGATTGGCGGGCCGCAGGCTGTTCCGTCGTAAGAGCCTTCAGATTATCCGCTGCGGGCCGTTGGTGGCTTGATGCCGAGGAAGATGCCCTGGTACGACGGCTCCCTCTAAACCTGTGTCGAAAATCCTTCTAATCGATCCTAATCCCGCGACCCGGTCCGTGTTGCGAGCACACCTCGCCGATGCCGGACATCATGTCGAGGGCGTGGGTGGCCTGCTAGCCGCGCGCGGCGCGCCGGCCAAATTCCAACCTGACGGACTGGTCGTCGACGTTTGCCATCCCCGTGCAGAGGAATTGTTGCATGGGCTGGAACAACTCCCCGCTACCGAGGGAATTCCCATCGCGATCGTTGCGTTGCCCGAAGACTTCGATTCTCTCCGGCGCATCGCCCCCGGTAAAAATTACCGCATCCTGGACAAGTCCAGCGACGAATTCGTCCTGGTCGCGCAGATCACAGCGGACTTGGATGGCGCAAGCGCTTCAGTTGCTTGGGAGCACACAAAGGACGATGCCGGCGAGGCGAAAGAGAACGGCGGGGAAAACGACGAAGACGAAATGGATGGCGAAGAGGACGACGAAGGGGACGACGAAGGGCCAGGATCGGTACAAGATGTTTACAGGGAATTAGGTGTCGGCGGGCAACTCAGCCAGCGCGTCCTGCTCTTCTGCGATATCCACAGGATGACGGACGTTGTGGCGTCCCTGCCTCGTCCAGAGCAGGCGGAGCTTCATAATGCATTGAAGACCAAGCTCGACCAGTGTGTGAGGAGTCATGACGGAAGCCCCATCATGGCGAACATGAATGGATTTTCGGCGTTATTCGAGGGCGCGCAAACAGAGGTGTCCCGTTGTTTTAACGCGGCCATTGAAATGATCTACATCGCCCAGCAATTTAGCATCTGGCTCAAGCACCGGCACCCTGGACGCGGAATGCGCGATTTCGCGGTGAGTATCGCCATGGACTTGGGCGATTTCGATGACGAGGGGAACGGCGGCGGGGAGATCGATCGCGACCTTAAAGAAGCGATTACCTTGGTAGCGAAGTTCGCGGCCGTCGGCGCAAGAAAAGGATGGGGTATTACGGCGACTTCCAGTGCCATGCGGATAGCCGAGAAAGTTTGTAGCGGCGGGCAGCGCAGCGCGGTTCGGCTGGGCACGCACGGTACGGCCGAGCTACATGAGGTGGCCGCCGTGGCCATGGAAAGCAAGGCCGGCGAGCGCGTGGCGCGCTCGATGGAAACCAATAGCGCCGTGCTAAGGCGAGAGGCATCGTTATCCTCTGGGCCAACCGCAAGCGGCAATACCGGGCTCGATAAGCCATCCAGTACACCATCCAAGGCTCCGGTCCAGCAGGCCTTGGAAGTTACTTCTAACCGGACCGAATCGAAGCCACCCTCGCCGGCGGAATCCGAGGGCGTGCCTGACCCGGCAACCGGGCTCTACGTTCCGGGATACCGCTTTGAGCATCCCCTTGGAAAAGGCGGGATGGCGGAAGTATTTCTTGCTACCCATATTCAGTCTGGAACCGAGCGCGTGCTCAAGATGCTGCCCATCAACGATGGCGAGGAAGAGCAGCTCCAGCGCTTCATACAAGAATACGCCTTGATCAGCCAGATTCGCGACCCCAACGTGGCGCGTATCCATGAGCAGAGTTTCACCCAATCGCACGCCTATATCGCCATGGAGTATCTCCCTGGAAGCGAACTGGGCGCCATCATGAAACATGGCTTGGACGCAGAGCAGGCGCTGGAGTGCGCCCTAGCCGTTGCACAGGCGCTGGTGGCGGCGCATGCGAAGGGGATCGCGCACCGCGATCTAAAGCCCGCGAACCTCATGTTACGGGCGGACGGAACGCTAGTCCTGGCTGATTTTGGCATCGCAAAAGGGCAGTCGGATCTTCTCAACCGCACCGCAAGCGGACATATCGTGGGAAGTCCCTATTATCTAAGCCCCAAACAGGCGGAATCCAAACCCACGGATGCGCGTTCGGATTTGTATAGCCTTGGGGTCATGCTTTTTGAGATGCTTACGGGCAAGAAACCCTACCGCGCCGGGAATTTGAGCGACCTCATTCGCCAGCATGTGGTGGCGCCGATTCCGCGCTTGCCAGAAACTCTCGCCCAATTTCAACCCCTGATTGACCGCTTATTGGCCAAGAAGCCCAGTGATCGCCTTGCTTCCGCCGAGCTATTGGTCGCCGAATTGAAGGCGCTGCGCAAAGCGCTAGGCCAGCCCCCTGTGAAGGCGGCCGCAACGACTCTAAACCATGTGGCTGCGCCACGAAGCGCCCCCTCGCGCTCGAAGCCCAAGGATGCCTATAGCGTCGCGGTGATTGGATTTGATGAAACCGAGAAGATTGTTCTAAGCAGCACGCTTAACCTATCGGTGCGCCGCAAGCAGAGGTTCGTTGAATTTGACGCCAATACCAATCCAGATGGCCGCCCCGACCTCTATCTTGTTGACGCGCGCGACATGCTCTACCTGCAAACCATGCTTGCTTCCAACTTGGACCGAGCGGTTCCCACCGTGCTCATCGGAAACTCGGATTTCGGCACGCGCTGGCCAGTGCTGAAACGCCCCATTCAGTGGATGAAGATCTTCGAAGCATTCGACCGGGCGCTTACGCAGCATGGGCATACGATTCCCGCGCCTACCTAGTGTAGTGCTTCACTCTTAACGGCACAAAAGATAGCGAGAATCGGCCCCATACTTCGTTGCAAATCCTCGCGAGGTGTGCAACCTCGCTGCGGTTTTCGCCTCGTCTGGGACCGATTTCGCCACTTTTGCCCCAATCCCAGGCCTTCTGATTCTTCAACTTAGGCGCCATTAAGAGCGAAGCACTACACTAGCAATCCGGATCGCCGGGCGCTGGAGATGGATCCGCGACGAAGCGAAATTTCGCGGGGGCATCCTCGGATCTGAGCGAGGCGACCGGGATTAGACCAGGGCCGTATTGCAGGGTGAGCCCTGGGGCGGTACCTAGTTGGGCCCTATTGAGGGCATCGCTCAATTTCTCGTCATCCAGGCAAGCACCCCGTGTAGTTCGAATCCACGGCAGCACCTCCCCCAGGTCTTGGCCGCTTACCAATCCGGCCGTGCCATCGAAACCCACCACTAGGTTGCCCTGCTCGTCGATCCAAACGTGATTGGGGGCAAGGATTTCTCCCCCCGTATGAGTGAATAGCCGAAGCCCGTCCGGACCCGCGGCGGCTCGTGCTATGTAGGGTAGGTAAGCGATTCGAACGTACACGCGCTGCGGCCCATTCTGGAAATACCAGCGTCCCTCGTGGTCGCACGTGTAGTTGCGAGAAATGAACTCGTTGAAACCCGCGTGGTTGATGGGGGCGCCCTTGATGCACCATCGTCCGCGCCGGTCCAATTCCAGCCATCCATGAACGGATGGAACGTTGGGCCACTTGGCCATGCTCCTTATTACTGTTTCATCCATGACGCGGCTCGCGCATCCTTGGCTGTATTATGTGCACCGCTGATCATAACTCACGAGTAGAACGCTGTGGCACTCACTTTCTATTACGGCTCCGGTTCGCCGTTCGCGTGGCGGGTGTGGCTCGCCTTGGAACACAAGAAAATTCCCTACGAGATGAAGACCATTTCATTCTCCTCGGGCGACCTTACCCAGCCAGAATTCCTGGCCATCAATCCGCGGCATAAAGTTCCGGCCATCGTCGATGAAGGATTCGCGTTGTATGAATCCACGGCGATCGTGGAGTATCTGGAGGAGAAGTATTCCTCGGGCGACAGGCTTTTCCCGGAGGATACGAAGCAACGAGCGCTGGCCCGGCGCTTGGTTCAAGAGGCGGATCTCTATCTCAATTCTTCCATGCGCCTTCTAATCGAGCAAATTTTCTTCGCGCCCGAGGAGAAGTGGGACGCGGCCAAGATCGAACGCGGTGCGCAGGCCTTCTCCGAGGAGCTTGCAATGTGGGAAAAAGCTGGCATTGGCCGCTTCATGGTGGGCTCGTCATTGAGCGCCGCCGATTTCGCCGTCTATCCCGTGGTGGCTCTAGCGCTTCGCCTGGAAAAGAAAAAGCGCGATCTAGGCATCCGGCAAATGATCGGGCCGAAGGTCGCGACGTGGATGGAGAACATGACCCAGCAACCCATTATTCGTACTACATGGCCACCACATTGGAAGTGATAGCACGTCATGAACACCCAAATTGGCCGGTCTCGGGGAGAATTGAGGCGTAAATGACGGTATTGCTAGGCTGTATCGCAGACGATTTTACCGGCGCCTCGGATTTGGCCAACACATTGGTGAAGGCCGGCATGCGCACCATTCAGTTATTGGGCGTGCCAAGCCCGTCGTTGCAAGTGCCGCGGGCCGATGCGCTCATCGTCGCGCTGAAGTCACGCAGCAATCCTTCCGCGGAGGCGGTGCAAATGTCTCTGGCCGCGCTGCGTTGTTTGCAAGAGCGCGGAACCCAGCAGTTTTACTTCAAGTACTGCTCGACCTTCGATTCCACTGACCAAGGCAATATCGGTCCCGTGGCCGACGCGCTGCTCGATGCGCTGGGCGAATCGTTCACCGTCTTCAATACCTCGTTTCCCACCAACAAGCGCACCGTTTACAAGGGCTATCTGTTTGTGGGAGATGAGTTGCTTTCCGAATCCGGCATGCGGCACCATCCTCTCACGCCCATGACCGACCCATCCCTGGTGCGTGTGCTGCAAAGGCAGACGTCGCACAAAGTGGGTCTGGTGGCCCATGCGACGATTACCCGCGGGGCGGCAAGCGTGCGCGAAGCGTTTGCGCAACTTCGCGACGCAGGAATTCGGCATGCGATTCTGGATTCTCTCTCCGACGAGAATTTGATGGTATTGGGAGAGGCTTGTGGCAACCTCAAATTGGTTACAGGCAGCTCGGGAATGGCCATGGGGTTGCCCGCCAATTTCATCAAACAAGGCCTGTTGCAACCTGGGCAACCTTCAGTGTTGCCCAAGGTTACAGGGCCCACGGCGGTCCTTGCGGGTAGTTGTTCCGTGGCTACGCAAGCGCAGGTTGCTCACATGCGGCAGCAGCATGAGACTTTCAAAATCGACCCCTTGCATCTTGCCGCGGGTGAGGACGTTGTTGGAGCGGCGCTAAAGTGGGAGGGCTCCTTATTGTCGGAGAAACCCATCCTGTTCTATTCCACGGCTGCACCGGAGGTGGTGAAAAACGTTCAGAAGCGAGTGGGCCGTGACCAGGCGGGAGGACTCGTCGAGCACGCCATGGGTAGCATCGCGAAGGGACTGGTTCAGAGGGGAGTGCATCGCCTGGTCGTGGCGGGAGGGGAGACTTCGGGAGCCGTCGCCAGCGCATTGGGTGTGCAAGGGCTCTACATCGGTCCGGAAATCGATCCCGGAGTGCCCTGGACTTTCAGTATCGGCCAGCCCTCGCTGGAGCTGGCGCTCAAGTCCGGTAATTTCGGCGGGCAAGATTTCTTTACCAAGGCTTTTCGCGCGCAGCCATGAGCGAGGCCAAGGTACGTGAACAAATCGCCGAATTCGGAAAGAGCCTCTTCGATCGCGGACTCAGTGCCGGGTCTTCCGGAAATATCAGTGTGCGCCTTGACGACGGTTGGTTGGTTACTCCGACCAACTCCTGCCTGGGCCGGCTCGATCCGGCGCGTATTTCGAAAATAGACGGTGCGGGCAAACTTCTATCGGGAGACAAGCCGTCCAAGGAGGGATTTTTACACCTTGCGATGTACGGAGAACGGCCTCGCTAGAACGCCGTGGTGCACTTGCATTCGACGCATGCGGTCACGGTTTCAATTTTGGCGCGGGACCATGCCGAGGATCCTATTCCGCCCATCACGGCCTACTACGTGATGAAGATAGGCAAGCTAATACTGCTACCCTACTATCCGCCAGGTGATGTTTCCCTGGCCAACGCGGTGAAACAGGTGGCGTCAAGACATCATGCCGTGCTGCTTGCCAATCACGGCCCTGTCGTCGCGGGAAACGATTTGGAATCGGCGGTCTACGCGACCGAAGAGCTGGAAGAGACCGCGAAGCTGTATCTGTTGCTTCGACGCGAGAAGCTGATGTTGCTCACGGCGGAGCAAGTGGAGGATCTGGGTAGGCGATTCCCGAACTAGCTGGCTTTTATTTACATGTCGGACCAGCGGCGGGTTTCGCTGGTCTCCTCGCCCGCGCGCGGTACGCGGACATATTCGGTCCAACCCAGGCAATATTCCTGGTCCGTACCGTTAAGGGTGCTTTCGTACTCCACCAGTTCGCGTATCAGAGCCTCCACGCGATACTCGCCGCGATTGGCGACGAGGCCAAGCACCGTCGTGCTTTTTAACAGTGACTTCACGGACTGATAATCGCGTGCACTGACAATGGGCCGTGCGTGTTTCGTGGTGGACTGGAAGTAGATACGGCTGCCCATATGGCTCCCTTTTCGGATAGGTGTTGCGATCTGTATCACCAGATAGCAATTTCTTGACCGCGCATTCTAAGGGAGGGGTGTTTCCGGGATGTTACGAGGGGGAAAAGGTGGCCGCCATGGACACGGCTGGGTTACGCCGCCGTGCTCTCGCATTGGCCGCTGACGGACTCCCGTCAGCGGCGTAAAGGGTGTTCGAGATTACGCCGCGGACCCGTCAAGTAAGCCGCCGATGCTGGCTTCCCAATGAGCCCCATCGAAAGGCGTGACCTTCATCCCCGTGACGGAACCCGGATCGAGACAGCGGGCGTTGACGCTAAACCCTTCGGGATGGGAGCGCGGGACATAGAACGATTTGATGCCGCAATAACGGCAGAACAGGTGTTTGGCAACGCCGGTATTGAAGGTATAGGTAGTGAGAGCGTCTTCGCCTTGGGCCAACCTAAATGCTGATTTGTCCACGATCAGATGCAGGTACCCTGTCTTGTTACAGATAGAGCAATTGCATTCGGTTACGTCAATCCGCGCGGGCGCCTCGACCTCGAACCTCACTCGCCCGCAATGGCATCCGCCGCGATGAGCCGCCATTCAAGAAACGCTATCCGCGCTTCATGGAATCGAAGAATTCCGCGTTGCTCTTGGTGGCCTTGATTTTGTCGACGAGGAATTCCATGGCTTCCAAGTCATCCATCGGATAGAGGAGCCTTCTCAATATCCAAATTTTTTGCAGGATGTCGGCTCTGAGCAAGAGTTCTTCGCGCCGGGTGCCGGAGCGATTGACGTTGATCGCGGGGTAAAGACGCTTCTCCGCCATGCGCCTGTCCAGATGGATCTCCATGTTGCCGGTGCCCTTGAATTCTTCGTAAATCACGTCATCCATGCGCGACCCCGTATCGATCAAGGCAGTGGCGATGATGGTGAGCGAGCCGCCTTCCTCGATGTTGCGCGCGGCCCCGAAAAAACGTTTGGGGCGCTGCAAGGCATTGGCGTCCACGCCGCCGGTCAAGACTTTTCCGGAGGCTGGCACCACGGTGTTGTAAGCGCGCGCCAGCCGCGTGATGGAATCTAGTAATACCACTACATCCTTCTTGTGCTCGACCAGGCGCTTGGCCTTCTCCATGACCATCTCGGCTACTTGCACGTGGCGGGTCGCGGGTTCGTCGAAGGTGGAGGACACGACTTCGCCTCGCACCGAGCGCTGCATTTCCGTGACCTCCTCGGGGCGCTCGTCTATGAGCAATACGATGAGCACGACGTCCGGGTGATTGGATGTGATGGCGTGGGCGATATGCTGCAACATGACCGTCTTTCCCGCCTTGGGAGGGGAAACCAGCAAGCCGCGCTGGCCCCGGCCTACTGGCGCGATGATGTCGATGATTCGGCCAGTGAGATTTTCCTCCGCGCGAATGTCTCGCTCGAGATGGAAGACCGAAGTGGGGTGCAGCGGGGTGAGGTTCTCGAAGAGGATCTTGTTCTTGGTGTTCTCCGGGGGTTCCGCGTTGACTCGGTCCACCTTGACCAGAGCGAAGTAGCGCTCCCCGTCTTTTGGAGTCCTGATCTCGCCCTCGATGGAGTCGCCCGTATGCAGGTTAAAGCGGCGGATCTGGCTGGGGCTGACGTAGATATCGTCCGGGCCGGCGAGATAGGAAATGTCCGGCGAGCGTAAGAATCCGAAGCCATCGGGCAGCACTTCCAAGGTTCCTTCCCCGTAGATGCTTTCTCCCTTCTTGGCTTGATTCCTGAGCAGCGCGAAGATGAGATCCTGCTTGCGGAGCCGGTTGGCGTTTTCGATCTCATTGGTCTGTGCCATCCCGATGAGATCGCTGACATGAAGATGTTTCAGTTCTGATAGGTGCATAGGGTAATAACTCTCGGGAGAGAAGGAGGTGCGGCGCTAGGAACTAGAAGGAAGAGGCGAAAGAAGTGGGGAAAAGCGCGGAAAATAAGGAGATTGCTTAGGGAGATTGCCAGGGGATGAGGGTGTCATCTCGGTTTCGGGGGCGCCCCGAGAGGGGGGCGGAGGCAGCCAGAAACAGGGGAGAAAGACTATAGGATTTATATATTGCTGTCAATAAAGGCGGTTAGTTGGGATTTGGAGAGCGCTCCGACCTTGGTGGCTTCGAGGCTGCCATTCTTGAAAATCATCAGCGTCGGGATTCCACGGATTTGGTACTTCGGAGGGGTTTGCTGGTTCTCATCGACATTAAGCTTGGCGACCTTTAGCCGTCCCGCGTATTCTTTTGCGACTTCGTCGAGTATTGGGGCGATCATTTTGCAAGGTCCGCACCACTCAGCCCAATAATCCACTAGGACGGGGACGGCCGACTGAAGCACCTCGGGCTCGAAGGAATCGTCAGTCAAATAGCGTATGTGCTCACTCATTAGGTAAACCTCTTAACGGAAGAATTCTGGGAATCGCGCCCGGAACCGGATCGGGCGGGCTGGGGAGACACGAGCGCATATCCTAAACCATAATCGGCCCGGGCGGGAGGGGGACTAAGACTCGGGACTGAGACTAGGGCTGTCATGGGCTACGCCGGCAAGGTTCGCCACCGGCGCGCCTCGCTCGGTTCGTGTACTTGTGCCGCCGCGGGCCGGAAAACACCCTCTGTTATCATCCTTATCCATAAGGCACGATGCTGCCCCACCCTCCCGCGACTCATCAAGGAAGAATCCGGATGACCTACGTTGTCACCGAGAGCTGTATCAAGTGCAAGTACACAGATTGCGTGGATGTATGTCCAGTAGATTGTTTTCGCGAAGGACCCAACATGCTCGTTATCGATCCGGACGAGTGCATCGACTGCACCTTGTGCGTGGCGGAATGTCCAGTGGAGGCAATTTTCGCCGAAGACGATGTGCCCGTGGACCAGCGGGAGTTCATCGCGCTCAATGCCGAACTCGCCAAGGATTGGAAGACCATCGTCGAGAAAAAGGACGGACCTCCCGATGCGGATGAATGGGCCAAGACCAAGAACAAGCGATCTTTGCTTGAGCGATGAGGGCTCCACGAAATCACTGTTAGGGCTGCCCGGCAGTTCGCTTTCGATGGCGCGCATTTGACGGCGAAATGACCGCCAATCTCCACGAGAATCTCTCCCGCGGCGGCACGGTTGTAACACCCAACCAGCGCCTATCCAGGCATATCAAGGACGGCTTTGACCAGGCGCAGCTAGACACAGGCAAGAAAGCCTGGCTCGCGCCCGATGTGCTGCCATGGAGTGCGTGGCTCGAGCGCGGCTACGCGATGGACGATCGCCGGCGCTCCAGTGCCATGCTCATGGCACCGATACAGGAATTGGCGCTGTGGGAGCAGATCGTGGGCCAATCCCGTCACAGACATGCGTTGCTCGACACGGGTGTCATGGCGCGCTTGGCGCGCGAAGCATGGACGTTGCAAAACGCGTGGCGCGCGGACTTCTCGGAGCGTACACACGCGCTCTCGGACGATGTACTCGCCTATCGCGACTGGGCCCTGGAGTTCGAGGCCCAATGCCGTGATCGCAACTGGGTTTCGCGCGCGAGGATCGCGGACCTCTTGGCCTTCCAGGCTCACGCAGGGCAGATGCCAGACCGCAAGCCGCTCGTGCTATATGCGTTCGACGCATTGACGGCCCAGGAACGAGATCTCATGGAGCGGTATCGCGCGTGTGGAGTGCCGGTAGAAATATCGGCCCCCGCCACCGCCACCGCTCAATGCCAGCGCCGGATCTATCCAACACCGGACGATGAATTGACCGGTGTCGCATGCAGGATTCGCGCTCTCCTGGAGAGGCAACCCGGCGCCCGCATCGGCGTGGTGATACCGGATTTATCCGCGCAAAGGGCGCACATGATGCGAGTCTTCGATGATGTTCTGGATCCTGGCCGTATTCTTCAATCCAATCCCACTTCCGCGCGCGCCTACAACGTTTCCCTTGGAGTACCCTTGGGCCAGTACGCCCCCGTGCGTGCAGCCCTGAGTATTCTTCGCATGGCGGCCAAGGATCTTTCGTTGCAAGAAACTGGTGCGCTATTAGTGGGACCTTTCGTGGCCGGCGCGGCGCGTGAACTCGCGGACCGTGCCTTGCTCGATGCGCAGTTGCGCCAGCGGGGGAACCTCCTCATCACCTTGGAACGGCTGTGCGAATTCGTTGCCGAGATGAACCAGCGCTCCGGCGGGAAGTGCGAGATCCTCGATCACAAGTTGTCGCAACTGCTCTGCGCCGCGGTGCCCATGCGGCGCAAGCGCCAATTGCCTTCGGCGTGGATCGATGGATTTCTCTCCTTGCTTTCCGTGCTTGGATGGCCTGGGGAGCGCGCGCTTAACAGCGAGGAATACCAAGTCGTTGGAAAATTCCGCGAGATCGCGCAGAGCTTGTCTTGGCTCGACGCAGTGGAAGGGGTGCAAAGTTTTGGCGGCACACTTTCCTGGCTATCTCGCACGCTGGCTGATACCCCATTTCAAGCCGAGTCGAAGCATGCGCGCGTGCAAGTATTAGGCGTTTTGGAGTCGGCGGGTATCGCCTTCGAGCATCTGTTCGTCGTGGGATTGCACGACGAGGCTTGGCCTTTTCCGGCGCGGCCCAACCCGCTGTTGCCGGTCTCCGTGCAACGCAGCCAGGATATGCCACACGCGAGCGCTTCGTGGGAGGCAGGTTTTGCCCAACGCATGATGAGCCTGTGGCGGAACACGGCGCGAAACCTTACCTATAGCTGCGCCATTCAACACGACGATCTAATGCGCCACCCCAGCCGCCTGCTCGTGAACATGGACGAGGCTCAAGACGACCCACAATCAACATGGGTGAGCTATGCGCGATCCATGCAGGAATCGGTGATGTTGGAGGACATCGGGGGCGAATCCGCCCCTTCCTTGCCTTCCGGTTACGAAGCCGTGGGAGGTGCCGCGGTTTTGCACAACCAAGCGGCCTGTCCCTTCCGCGGTTTTGCCATTCACCGGCTGGGGGCCCGCCCATTGGAAGCAGGAAGATTGGGACTGGACGCGCGTGAGCGCGGTGCACTCTTGCACCGGGTGCTCGCGTCGTTCTACTCCGAAGTGACGTCGCAGAGCGCATTGCTCGCCTTGAGCGAGGAAGCGCTAGAGAAGACTCTCGTCCGTTGTGTGGACCGCGGCCTTATGCTGGCTAAGCAGCACAATCCTGGCGCGGTTTCGCCGGCTTTCGGTGCCATCGAGCGGCGGCGCTTGGCGGCGCTCCTGGCGAAGTTCTTCGAGATGGAGAAAAAGCGTGCTCCCTTTGAGGTTGCGGCGTGCGAAGAAGCACGTGTGGCCGAGGTGAGCGGATTGCGGCTGAAGGTTCGCATCGACCGCATCGACAGACTCCCCGGTGGCCGTAGTGTGATCCTCGACTATAAGACAGGCAGGGCATCCACTTCGGGTTGGTGGGATGAACGCGTGGATGAACCTCAACTTCCCCTCTATGCGATCACGGACTCTGGAGAGGTCGCCGCGGTGAGCTTCGCGCAATTGCGCGCGGATCAGGTGGCGTTCAAGGGTGTCGCGCGGGATGAGGGCTTATTGCCGGGGGTTTCCGTATTAGGAGATGGCGAGAGTTGGCCGGCGTTTCTCGGCAAATGGCGAAAGTCATTGGAACATTTGGCGCGCGAGTTTCTGGCTGGGCATGCCGCGGTGGATCCAAAAAAATATCCAGGCACCTGCCAGTACTGCCATTTGGGTCCGCTTTGCCGGGTCAAGGAAGTGCTCAGTGCAGTGGCTCCCGATGAGGAGGTTCCCGATGAATAGTGCCGCGCATCCTCCCGACGCGGCACAGCGTGCGCAAGCCTTGGATACTAAGTGCTCGTTCATCGTGCAGGCCCCGGCGGGTTCGGGGAAAACCGAGCTTCTTGTGCAACGCTTCCTCGCGCTCCTCGCCACGCTGGAGGCCCCGGAAGAAGCGATCGCGATCACCTTCACACGGAAGGCGGCGGCGGAAATGCGCCAGCGCGTTTTGGAGGCGCTTGATCTCGCGGATCACGATCAAGCTCCTCGCGAGCCGCACCGCTACCAAGCGTGGATGCTGGCGCGTGCCGTGCGGGAGCAAGACCGCCGCCTTGATTGGGGGTTGATGGAAGCGCCTGCTCGCTTGCGTATCCAAACGTTCGATTCGTTGTGTGCAAGCTTATGCCGCCAGATGCCATTGGTGGGCGGATTTGGGGCGCAGTACAAGGCCATCGAGGACGCGGGCCCGATGTACATCGAGGCCGCGCAGCGCACGCTAGTCATGCTCCACGAGGATACGCAATGGGCCGCCTGTATTGGCCAAGTCCTCGCCCATCTCGATAATGATTTCGCGGCGGCGCAAAGCTTGCTCGTCGAAATGCTCCGCAAGCGCGATCAGTGGTTGCGGCATGTGACGAGCCAGGAGTGCCTGGAAAGGCAGACCTTGGAGGAAAGTCTTGCCCACATGATCGAGGATGATCTCGCGTGGTTGCTGGCGCTTTTTCCAATGCAGTTCGAGCAAGAGTTGGTGGCGCTTGCGCGGTATGCCGCGGGCAATCTCGAGGCCCAAGGCAGGGCATCTCCTATCCGGGCGCTGCTTGATCTTCCATCGCTTCCCGGTACGCGCGTGCAAGATCTTCCTGGCTGGCTGGCAATAGCCGAGTTGCTCTTGACGCAAGCTGGGTCACTGCGTGCCACGGTGGATGCGAGGATAGGTTTCCCGGCTGCAAAGGCCGCGGCGGCTAAACGGTTGTGCGATGAATACAAGGCGCGGTACCAGTCTTTCCGCGCGGTGCTCGCAGTTCATGATGAGTTCTTGGAAGCCTTGCATGCCACCCGGGAACTCCCGCCTGCCCAATACACCGGCGCGCAATGGGCCGCCCTAGAAGCCCTCATGGAGGTGCTGCCGCTCGCGGCAGCTCAGCTTACCTTGGTTTTTCAAGAGCAGGCGAGGGTGGATTTCGCCGCCATTTCCCAAGCGGCCATTCGAGCCATGGGGGCCAGTGATGCTCCCACCGATCTTGCTCTGTCACTCGATTACCGTATCCGCCACTTGTTAGTGGATGAATTTCAGGATACCTCACAGAGCCAGTACCAATTGCTGGAATGCCTTACCGCGGGCTGGCAGCCGGGCGACGGGCGCACGTTGTTTGCCGTGGGAGACCCCATGCAGTCCATCTACCGCTTTCGGGAAGCCGAAGTGGGGCTCTATCTGCGTGCCCGCGCGTCGGGGATCGGGTCAGTTAGATTAGAGCCTCTCACGCTGTCGGCTAATTTCCGTTCAGACGCGAGCTTGGTGGACTGGAGCAACGAGTGTTTTTCGAAACTGCTGCCTAAATCGGAAAATACGCCGAGCGGAGCGGTACCCTTTAGCCCTTCTACCGCGATGCGCACTGGCCTACCGGCGCCTGGGGTAAGCGTGCATGCGTTGATAGGCGGCGCCCGGCAACAGGAAGCGGCACGCGTACGCGGCATCATCGAAGATGAGCGCCAGCGTGGGAGCGAGGGACGCATCGCGATCCTTGTTAGCAGCAGGACCCATCTTACAAGTATTCTTCCCGCGCTTCGCCACGCCGGGTTCGCGGTGCAGGCGGTGGAAATCGAATCCTTGGCGGACCGCCCGGTGGTGATGGATTTGTCCGCGCTCGCGCGCGCCCTTGCGCATCCCGCCGATCGTATCGCGTGGTTGGCGGTCTTGAGGGCACCTTGG
Source organism: Betaproteobacteria bacterium (assembly GCA_009693245.1). NCBI lineage: Bacteria > Pseudomonadati > Pseudomonadota > Betaproteobacteria > Betaproteobacteria bacterium. The sequence continues at coordinate 22,676 of SHXO01000011.1, forward strand.
TGCGGCCTCGGTCTGGCGGATCTGGAAGTTCTGGCGAGTGCCGGCGGCCGCCCGCACGATAGACCGATTCTGGAGACCCTGCGAAGCATGCCGGTGCTGGAATCCATGAGTGTTGACGGACGCATGCGGGCCGCGGACCTAGCCTCGAAGTTATCGCGGTTCATGGAAGACCGGCAACGGCAGCCAGTGCGCCGCTGGGTTGAAGGAGCATGGACCGCGCTCGGCGGACCGGCGTCCTATGACGATGCTAATGCCTTGGCGGATGCGCAAGTGTTTTTCGAGCTTCTCGATGCGTTGGAAGAGGAGGGCGGCCTTGATGCTGGCCGGCTCTCCGGAGAAGTAAAGCGGCTGTTCGCGAGCGCGAACACGGCCGGGGAAAACCCCGTGCAAGTGATGACGATCCACAAGGCAAAGGGGCTGGAGTTCGATACAGTCATCATTCCTGGTCTTGGATACAAGCGTGCCGCGGATGCACAACAATTGTTGCGTTGGATGGAATGGCCAAGACCTCGCGGCGGTTCCGGCCTCTTGTTAGCTCCCATTGGAATCAACCGATCGTCCGATGATCCCATCTATCGCGCCCTATCTCGCATGGAGCGAGTTCGTGCAAGACACGAAGAAGTGCGGCTACTCTACGTGGCGGCGACGCGCGCGAAATCCAGCTTGCATTTGATCGGACACTTGAATATTGGGAGCCAGGGCCAAGTGCGCGCTGCCCCCAATAATGGCTCCTTGCTGGAGCATCTATGGCCGGTTATCGGCCATCACTTCGGCACTTTGCCCCTACCCCCGCCGGTTGTTCCTTCGGTAGGCCGCGCACCACGGCCGCTACGGCGCCGGCTGTCCAACCGGGAGCTTCCGTTTCCCGCCGCCGGTATTCGTGGATTGGACATGTCTCAGATTGCAGTATCCACGGCGGAGGTGGAATTTTCTTGGGCGTCGGAGGCCGCCAGGACGGTGGGTGTGGTGGTACACCGGGTGTTACAGCGGATTGCCGCGGAAGGCGCGGAGCATTGGACATCCACTAGAACCGGCGGCAACTCATTTGAACGCGATCTGCGAGAGTTGGGACTGCCCGACTTGGAAATTCCCGCGGCGACTGCGCGAATTCGGCGGGCGGTCATTCAGGTCATGGAGGATCCCCGGGGCCGGTGGATCCTCTCATCTCATCAAGAGGCGGGCTCCGAGGTGCGCCTGACGGGATTGCTAGATGGGCAACTTATCACGGCGGCCCTTGATCGTACCTTCATCGATGACCATGGTGTGCGATGGATCATCGATTTCAAGACTGGAACCCACGAGGGAGCGGGCCTAGCGCAGTTTCTGGATAGGGAGCAGGCTCGTTACATCGGCCAGCTCGAGCGCTACGCCGCCCTAATGCGCCAACTCGGCGAGCAGCGCCCCATAAGGCTGGGGCTGTATTTCCCTATCATGCGCCAATGGAGGCAATGGGAGCCAACGTCACACAATTAGCGGGGTCATGGAATCTGAATATTTCCGCCACCGGGCATTCCCGTGGGTGGAAACCCTGAAGCTCCTGCCTGCGGGATAACGATGGACGAGGCCGATTGCCTTCTTAACTCCTGGATGTCCCGCATGGTTCGCTCGACTGCGTCCTTGGCGGCTGCGGCGTAGTTAGACACGGCCTCTTGCAAGGAGTCCGCATAGATTTCAAAGCTAAGCGGTAGCGCGCCCATGGAGGTATACATCTGGGCTTCGCCCACGTATAGGGTGGTGCGCACGCCATCCGCGGCGCCGTCCGCTTTGACCGGATACATCACCCGAATCATGCCTACCTTCCTGTCGGTAAAGACCTCCTATTTGTAGAGGGAGTTAGGATCCATTTTCGCATCGGCCGTACGGTCGTCGTGGCGCTCAGCCATGGGGATTACCTCCAGTTTCAAGGGGTTGGGCAGATGAAAGAGTAACAGACATTGCCCTATTCATAGATTGAACGCCCATTGCGCCCATCCCCTGGGTTTGTCGAAATCTTGACCTTCCCATAACCGGCGGGCGACGGTATCCAGACACCAATATCTTCAAACCTCGCCGCCGCCTATCTTCGCCGCCGTGATTCAGGGCGTTCCATTGAAGTCATGCGCTATCTAGGGTGGCGTTGGGGCGAGATCCTTTCGACGGATGCGGCGCCATGAATCCGGAATGTCAATTTAATGTTCGTGTTCATCATGATCCGGCATCAGGCTGAATTAACTAAAAAAAGCTAGTGAAGACCAACGGGGATGGACTGTTGGCCGGATCCCAAGCATTGAGCATGGTCAAGCTTCCTGAGTTTCAAGGAGAGCTCGTTGCATTCTTTCGTTTTGACACTTGAGGGTTTGATGTAGGGAAATACCAGTTACGCACTGCATGGCATGGATCGCGCTGAATGCCCCCCACAACAAACGAGGATGGATAAGCATGGTCGATCTATTCGGGAGGCAAGTTCGGGTCGCTTCTTTTCTTCATGCATGCGTGGAGGGAAGCGTGTTCTTCCTTCTCATGCTGCTGGCGACTAGCATGAGTGAGCAATCCTTGTCGTCCTTAGCATTGAATCCCATGGTCCCCGCGGCGTTATTCGCGGGCATGCTTGTGGCCGTCAATGGCGTGCTTGGGGTTTACCAAATCGGTAGGCAGGCAGTCAACGGCGAGTCCGCGTTGAGATCCCTAACGGCGCTCATTATCGGTTGTGGCGGGGCCTACGCAGTCTTTCGGCTGTTGCCCGACGGTGAGCTGTACCAAACGGCCATCGGATGGACGACGATCATTGGCGTCGTCGCAGTAGTTACTTTTCGTAAGCCCATCTTGGATACGATCTCCCGGGCAGTCACGGGGTGGTTCTCCCATAGAGTGCTAGTGCTCGGTACAGGCGCGGGAGCCTTGGAGGTCGATAAGACCCTGAGCGCAATGAGCGGAAGTGGAATCAAGCTAATTGGCTTCTATCCTGTTAGCGCATCCGAGCCTGTTTTGGTTTCCGGAAATCGCGTGCTTAATACTCAAGTGGGGGTCGAAGAGCTTGTTCGAACCTATCGTGTGGACCAAGTCATCGTGGCGGTAAAGGAACAACGCGGTGGCGTTTTGCCCTTGCGCCAATTGCTCGATTGCCGTCTTCATGGCGTGAAAGTCACCGATTTGGCGGGGTTCGTGGAAGCCGTTCGAGGTGCGGTGCCCATCGAGTCTCTTAAGGCGAGTTGGCTGATATACGGCGAAGGTTTTCGACTTCCCGTCCCGGATGGTGGAGCCCACGATAGGGCAACTGTTGGACACGACCGCTTCCACCATGACGCGGTCAAGCCTGGGCACGTCCAGATTGAACAGCCGCGAGGCGGCCGGTGCAAGGCCGCGCATCTTCTGAAGGTCCACAACGGAATCCACCACGCCCACGAACACAAGGTGATCATGAGCTTGAAGCCTTTGCCCGGCGCCAACAGCCGCGATGACCTCGCCCGCGCGGTCGATCTCCATGAGATACATGCCATGCAAGTGGCGTAGCCCCGCCTCCTCGATGGTTTGGCCAACCATGGGGCTGCCGGGTTCGACCACCATTTCCACCGTGTACTCGCGCGGGTCATCGCCCAGGGAAAACGCCTTCTTGCGTTCCGGTAGCAGCCACCTCCCAGCCACCATCAGATAGACAATGCCGGCGATGGCCACGGGTAATCCTAAAGGTGTGATATCGAGGAGGCGAAAGGAGGGATTACCGCTTTGTATCCAGAGGCCGTTCACGACAAGGTTGGTGCTCGTACCGATAATCGTGATGACCCCCCCAAGAACCGCCGCGAAGCTCAGGGGAATGAAAAGCTTGCTGGGGCTGAGCGCGGTTTGCTTACACCAGTCGTTCACGACCGGAATGAACATGGCGACGATGGGGTGTTATTGAGAAACGCGGACAGGCTGGCAACGGGAAACATCAGCCGCGATTGTGCTTGCATCACATTTTTTGGCCGTCCCAGGAGGGGGGCGGAGATCAGACTCAAAGCACCTGCGTGGACCAAGCCACAGGCAACGATGAAGAGCGCGCCCACAGTCACCAGCGCCTCGTTGCCATAGGCGCTAAAGGCCTCTTTCGCGCTTGGAAGTCTCGGCGAATTCGTGAAGCCTTGGATTAGACACACGAGCGATACGGCGCCTACCACCACCACGTCCGTGGCGTAATTGCGGATGAGTGCGACCAGCACCAGTCCGACCACGGCGAGCGTGAACCAAGCTTCCCATGGCATCCTTACTCCGAAAGAACTGGACCCATCAAAAGGCGGTCTACGTTTCCGCCCGATAGAACGCATCCCACCTGCTTACGTTTGAGCCGCGGCCGGTCTTTGTACACCGCGGCTAAAGGGGCGGCCCCCGCGCCCTCGGCGACGTTGTGGGTGCTTGAAAAGCACAAGCGCATGGCCTCTTTTATTTCGTGGTCGGTCACTTCCACGATGCGCGATACATGACGTTGAATGATATCGAGGGCGTCCGGTTCGGGCACCCTGCACGCGAGGCCATCCGCGATTTGCGTGCTCACCGGGGCCTCGACGAGAGACTTCGCCTGGAAGGAGCGTGCATAGGCGGGTGCGTGCGCGGATACGACCCCCACGATGTCAACTTTACGGCCGAGGGCTTCGCGGGCCGCCACGGCGCCGCAAATTCCAGAGCCCAATCCTATGGGCACGTAAAGCACATCCAGGCTGGGGACTGCCTGCATTAGCTCCAACGAATAGCTAGCCACGCCGCGTACAAGAAGCGGATGGAAGGATGGGACCATGTGCAAATTTTGTTGCGCCGCCAGCGCTTGGGCATGTTCCTTCGCGGCCTGAAAATCCTCTCCATGCTCGGCCAAATGCACTCCGAGCGCACGCATGGCTTGGTTTTTCTCGATGCTATTGCCGCGTGGGACCACCACGGTGGCGGGAATGCCGTGTTTTCGCGCCGCGAATCCGATGGATTGGCCGTGATTGCCCCGCGTGGCGCTCACCACACCTAGAGGGGGATGACGCGATAAGTCATCGAAGTAAGCCAGGCCGCCTCGAATTTTAAAGGCGCCTATGGGCGTATGGTTTTCATGCTTCAGCCAAATATCGAGTCCAAGTGCCTGGCTCAGGACGGGCCAGTTGTATTGTGGAGTGGGCGGCATGACCGCGTACACGATCTGGGCGGCCGCTTCGAGTTGGGCCAAGCTGGGAAGATATTCCGAGAGATTCACTGGGCCACGGCGTGGTCGCCGACGAAAGGATTGCTCGTGCGCTCCTCACCGAAGGTGGACATGGGGCCGTGCCCAGGAACGAAAGCGATGTCGTCGCCCAACGGAAAGAGTTTTTCGCGAATGGAGCGGATCAGCGTGGAATGATCGCCTCTGGGAAAGTCCGTGCGGCCGATGGAGCCCTGAAATAACACGTCACCTACGATGGCGAGCCGCTCCTTACGCGAAAAAAAAACGATATGGCCAGGGGTGTGACCGGGGCAGAACTTTACCTCCAGCGTCACTTCTCCGAAGCTCACCGTATCCCATTCCTCAAGCCAGCGGTCGGGGGTAAAGGCTTCGATCCGAGGGAAACCGAACATGCGGCCTTGCTCGGGCAACTGGTCGATCCAGAAGCGCTCTTCTTTTTGCGGCCCTTCCACGGGCACTCCGAGGCGCTTGCGCAGTTCCGCCGTTCCTCCGCAATGATCGATGTGCCCGTGCGTCAAGAAGATCTTCTCTGGTTCCATGCCGAGTTTTTTTGCCGCTGCGAGGATTCGGTCGAGATCGCCGCCCGGATCGATTATCGCGCCCTTGCCCGTCGCCTCGCAGCGCAGGAGAGAGCAATTTTGTTGGAGGGGGGTAACCGGGACGATGGAGAGTTTGAAGGAAGGCATCACTAGACATGCCCCCGGCTTGTAAGTTCATCCTTGATATAGGCGTAGTAAATGGGCGCGGCCACCACTCCGGGAATGCCAAAGGCCGCCTCCATGGTGAGCATGGCCATCAATATTTCCCAGGCGCGCGCACGAATTTGTGTACCGACGATCTTCGCGTTCACAAAATACTCGAGCTTATGAATGACCACCAGGAACGCGAGCGAGCCGAACGCGATGTTTACCGAGTGCCCTAGGCTGATCACCACGATCACGGTGTTGGAGATCAGGTTACCGACGACAGGTAGCAGTCCCACCAGGAAGGTCACGGCGATCATGGTCTTGGTGAGCGGCAAGTGCACTCCGAAGAGCGGGAGAAGCACCGTCAGATAAATTGCCGTGAGCGTCGTATTGAGCGCCGAGATTCGGATCTGCGCGAATACGATCCGGCGAAAGGCATCGCCTAGCCGATCCACGCGTTCCGTGAGCGCGCGGGCAAGGGGTTTTTGCACATCCCCGGGACGTACCTCGTGCAAGGCCACCATGGCACCGATGATCATTCCGATCAAGATGTGAATGAACGCGCGGCCGGCCACCGTGCCGATTTGTTGCAAGTCCTGGGTGTGCTCGCGTAACCAATGCACGGAAATAGTGCGTAGCTCATCGACATTGGCGGGCAGTCCCTGGGCCGCCCATTCAGGAAGCCGCAAGCGCGCGCCATCGAGAATACCGATCATTTGTTTGAGCAACGCTTCCGGACTCCCTGCCTCGCGCCGTAGCATGGTCAAGAGGCCGACGATGACGATCGTAATGATCAACACCACTATGCTCGACAGCACCGCCACCGCGATAATCTTGCTGGTATCGTGGCTCAAGCGCCATAAACGCAACCGGGGTGCCAGCATATGCACGAGTTCGTAGACCAACAGGCCCGCCAGCAGGGCCGGAAGCAGATGAAACACCAAGGCGGTCACCAGCAACGTACCCGTGACGATCCAGGCCGCGGCGTCGTGCTTCGTTGGAGGTGAACTAGAGGCCATGATTACCGGTGCGAGGGCATTGCATTCAGCGCTTTCTCGAAGCGCGCCATCCCTTGCTCCAGGCGCTGAGCGGAGGAGGCGAAACACCAGCGCAAGTAACCTTCACCCTCCGGTCCGAAGGCGGCGCCAGGAGCCAATCCAAGCCCGAACTCGCGCACCATGCGTTTGCAGAAATCCATGCTGTTGGACATGTCCTTCACCCGAAAAAAAGCGTACATGGCCCCTGGCGGCACGGCGGCCTCGACCCCGGGCATGGCCCGTAACCGGTGGAGGAGCGTATCGCGCGCGAACCGAAAGCGCTCGAGGGTGCGGGCCACCACCGGTTCACCGTGGCGGATGGCGGCGATTCCCGCGCGCTGTACGAAGCCAGGTGCGCAGCAGGTGTTGTATTCGATCAACTTGCTCAAGGATACCATTAACGGTTTGGGGGCCACGATCCATCCCAGGCGCCATCCCGTCATCAACCAGGATTTGGAGAAGGTGTTCGCGCATACGATCCGGTCGTCTGGCTCGCGTACATCCATGAACGATGGCGCGGCGCGCTCCGAAGGAGTATCCGAATAGTACAAGCGCTCGTAGGCGTCGTCCGCGAGGACCCAAATTCCATACTTGCGGCAATGGCTGGCGATGACATCGCGTTCGCTTGGAGCAAGAGTCCAGCCCGTGGGGTTGTTCGGCGAATTGATGTACAGGGCGCGCGTGTTAGGTGTGAGCGAATCGGTCAGAAGGCCCAGATCCAGCCGCCAACCTTCGCTGTTGAAATGCAGCGGGACGGTGACTACCTGCGCCCCCATGATCTTAGGTATCTCGGCAAGATTAGGCCATAGGGGGGTCACGATGACCACACGGTCACCTGGCCCCACCAGGGCTTGCGTCGCGAGCATCAAGGCGGACATGCCCGAATTGGTGGCTGCCACCTCTTCGGGAGAAACCGGCGTGCGGAGTTCCGTTACGTAGGCAGCAATGGTCTCGCGCAGATCGGGGATGCCGAGGTTCTGGGTGTAGAAGGTCTCGCCCGCATTCAGGGCATCGATGCCGGCCTGGCGTATGAAGTCCGGGGTGATCTCGTCAGGCTCGCCGAACCAGAACGCAATGACATCCTCGCGGCCCATGCCCTCATCGGCGACCTCGCGAATTTTGGAGGCGCGAAGGCTTTCGACGGTTGGGCGTGCTAAGAGGGAGTAAGGCGGGCTGGTGGTTTTCAAAGGGGCATTTAATTTTACGGCTTAGGCGATTCTCGCACGTCGCGCGACGGTGAAACTCGCGCTCCAAGCTGCTAGCATCTCGGCCTGATTTTTTAGGAGACCGGCTATGCCTACTCAACAGCATTCCAATTACATAAATGGCCAATGGGTCGCGGGCGCGGTCTGGACCAAGAATACCAATCCCTCCGACTTGGCCGATGTTATTGGCGAGTATTCGCAAGCCGATGCCGCGCAGACCGAACAGGCGGTGGCTGCGGCCCGTGCCGCGGCGCCGGCCTGGGGGCAATTCAATATTCAGGCGCGTGCCGACATGCTAGAGAAAATCGGCAATGAAATTTTGGCGCGCAAGGACGAACTCGGGACTTTATTGTCCAGGGAGGAAGGCAAAACCTTGCCCGAAGGTATCGGAGAGACGGTACGGGCGGCCAATATTTTTAAGTTCTTCGCCGGTGAGGCGCTTCGCCGCAATGGCGAACTCGTGACCTCGGTGCGCTCGGGCGTGGACGTGGAAATCACCCGCGAGCCCATGGGCGTGGTGGGCATCATAGCGCCATGGAATTTCCCCATCGCCATTCCGGCTTGGAAGATCGCTCCAGCGCTTGCCCATGGCAATAGCGTCGTATTCAAACCGGCCGATCTGGTGCCTGGTTGTTCCTGGGCCTTGGCCGAGATCATCTCTCGGGCGGGATTGCCGGCCGGTGCCTTCAATCTGGTGATGGGGCGGGGCAGCATCGTGGGCGAGGCCATGGTAAACGATCCGCGCGTGGATGCCATCAGCTTTACAGGTTCCGTGGAAACCGGCCGCAAGCTAGCGGCCAAGGCTGTCTCCCAAATGAAGAAAATTCAACTGGAAATGGGCGGCAAGAATCCCCTCGTGGTGCTCGATGACGCGGACCTCGATACCGCCGTCGAGTGTGCCGTGAATGGAGCTTTCTATTCCACGGGGCAGCGCTGTACCGCGTCCTCCCGTTTAGTGGTCACCCAAGGCATCCACGATAAATTCGTCGATGCGCTCATCGGCCGCCTGAAGAATTTGAAAGTCGGTCACGCCCTCAAGCAAGGTACCCAGATCGGCCCCGTGGTGGACAAGAGCCAGCTCAACCAGGATCTCTTCTACGTCGAGGAAGGCAAGAAGGAGGGCGCCAAGCTCGCCTTCGGCGGCAACTTGCTCAAGCGCGACACCGAAGGGTTCTATCTGGAACCCGCACTGTTCACCGAGACCTCCAGCAACATGAAGATCAATCGCGAGGAAGTGTTCGGTCCCGTGGCGAGCGTCATCGCCGCCAAGGACTACGATGAGGCCCTGGCACTCGCTAACGATACGGCCTTTGGATTGTCTTCCGGTATCTGCACCACGTCCCTCAAGCATGCTTCCCACTTCCGCCGCAATGCCCAGGCTGGGATGGTGATGGTCAACTTGCCCACTGCTGGGGTGGATTACCACGTGCCCTTTGGCGGCCGTAAAGGCTCAAGCTACGGCCCCAGGGAGCAAGGCCGCTATGCCGCCGAGTTCTACACGACTGTCAAGACCTCATACGTGTTGGCCTAAACGGCATTGCCGTGTTGGCAATGCGCCCGAAATTCCTAACTGAGTATTGGAGACTTTGATGCATCGAGAGATAGTGCCTCTCAAGTGGTTGTACATATCATTTCTATTGTGCGTACTGGGAGTGGATTTCGCGTTTGCCGATCCCCCCGAATGGACGCCTGCCCATGGCTGGCGCAAAAAACATGAGCGCGAGCATGACGATGAGCGCCACGAGCGTAAGCACAAGCGCAAGCGCGAGCGCGAGGAACGGCGCGTGGGGTACGAAGGTAAGCGCTGGCCCAGCGATTATGGGATCTTGCGCAGCCAGTGCGACCGCGAGACGGTCGGTGCCGTGCTCGGCGGCGTGATCGGAGGGGTGGTCGGTTCAAGGGTCGGCCGGGAAGAAGAACGTGCCATTGCGACCGTCATTGGCGCCGTGGTGGGTGCCGTCATCGGCGCGCAGGTCGGCCGTAGCATGGACGAAAGAGACCGTGCATGCGTGGGGCATGCCTTGGAGTTGGCCGATTCCGGCCGCGCCGTGCATTGGGTCAACGAGGAAACTGGTGTGGCCTACTTGCTATCTCCAATTGACGACTACGAACAAGGGGGCAGGACTTGCCGCGAGTTCACGCTGGAAGTGACCGCCGGGAACAAGCGCGACATGTCGCGGCAGAAGGCCTGCCGGGGCGGTGACGGTGTTTGGGCGATGCAATCGCGGTAATGGGTTTTCACTCCGAAGAAGAATCCCGTGACTAGCCAACTTTTTTCGCCCCTGCAATTAAGAGGGCTTACCTTGCCAAACCGCATCGTCGTATCGCCGATGTGCCAGTACATGTCGGAGGACGGCAGCGCGAACGACTGGCACTTGATGCACCTGGGGCAATTCGCCATGGGTGCGGCAGGATTGCTCATCACCGAAGCCACCCACGTATCCGCCGCGGGGCGCATCAGCCATCGCTGTCTCGGACTTTTTAGCGATGACAACGAGGCTACGCTCAAACGCGTGATGGATTTTTGCCGCAAGTACGGCGTCGCGCACTTAGGTGTTCAATTAGCCCATGCGGGACGCAAGGGTTCAGTGCATCCTCCGGCGAAAGGCAGCAAGCCGCTCACGACGGAGGAAAACGCCTGGACCACGCTGGCACCGTCGGCCATTCCTTTCGGCCCCGGGTGGCATACGCCCAAGGCACTCACGCGTTCGGATCTGAGTGAAGTCAAGCAACAGTTCGCGGACGCCGCGCGGAGGGCTGCGCGTATCGGCTTCGATTTGCTCGAACTGCATGCGGGGCACGGTTATTTGCTGCACGAATTCTTGTCGCCCCTCTCCAACCAACGCGCCGACGAGTACGGGGGCAGCACCGCCAATCGCATGCGTTTCCCGTTGGAGGTGTTTCAGGCCGTGCGCGCGAATTGGCCCGCGGACAAGCCTTGCGGTGTGCGCCTTTCCGCGACCGATTGGGTGGACGGTGGCTGGACGCTGGAGGAATCCGTGATGCTTGCTCGCGAATTGAAAGCCAAGGGCTGCGATTTTCTCGACGTGACTTCAGGGCAATTGGATCCACGGCAGCAGATTCCCCTGGCCGCTGGCTATAACGTTTTTCTCGCGGAGCGCATCAAGCGCGAAACGGGTATAGCGGTCATGGCGGTGGGCATGATCACATCGGCGAAACAGGCCGAGGACATCGTCGCGGGCAACCGAGCCGATATGGTGGCCATTGCGCGCGGCATGATGGATGACCCGCGTTGGGCATGGCATGCGGCGCGCGAGTTGGGTGCGCAGACCGCCTACGCACCCAATTACCAGCGCTGCCACCCTTCGGTCTGGAAACCGTAGGACCACGATGGACTCGCAACAAGCGCAGCGTTGGATTGCCGCCCAATGGGACGAGAGCATCGTTCCTTGCTTGACGGAGTACATCCGCATTCCTTGCAAGTCGCCGCATTTTGACGCGGACTGGCAAGCGCATGGCCACCTCGGACGGGCTGTCTCCCTGGCCAAACAATGGGCCGAGCAGCAGGCGATTCCGGGGCTGGTGATCGAGGTGATTCAATTGCCCGGCAGGACACCATTGCTGTGGTTCGAATTACCAGGCGATGTGAACCGCACGGTCTTGCTCTACGGCCATCTCGACAAGCAGCCGGAGATGACCGGATGGCGCGAGGGATTGGACCCATGGACTCCTGTCATGGAAGATGGGAAGCTGCACGGACGCGGTGGGGCCGATGACGGATACGCCGTATTCGCGTCCCTGACAGCGCTTCGCGCGCTGCATATGCAAGGCATTGCCCACGGGCGTTGCGTGGGCATGATCGAGTGTTGCGAAGAAAGCGGTAGCTACGATTTGCCCTTTTATCTCGATGCCTTGCGAGCCCGCATCGGCAGCGTGGATTTGGTCGTCGGTTTGGATTCTGGTTGCGGAAATTACGACCAACTCTGGGTGACCACCTCGCTACGCGGCTTGGCGGCCGGCACGTTGAGCGCCGAGGTTCTAAGAGAAGGCGTGCATTCAGGTGACGCCAGCGGCATCGTGGCCTCATCCTTTCGTATCGCGCGCCATCTTTTGGACCGGATCGACGATGCGCGCACAGGGGAAGTTTTACCCAGGGAATTTCATTGCGAGATCCCCGCCGAGAGGATTGCGCAGGCAAAATTGGCGGGCGAAGTGCTCGGCGATGAGATAGTGCGGAAATTTCCCTTCGTCCCTGGGATGAGGCCCATGACCGAGGATCCGCAGCGAGCCGTGCTGGCACGTACCTGGGAACCCTATCTTTGCGTGGTGGGCGCCGGCGGAATGCCCGCCATTAAGGACGCTGGTAACGTGCTGCGCCCCGCCACATCCCTCAAGCTGTCCTTGCGCCTACCTCCAACTTTGGATGGGGCGCAGGCCACGCGGGACATGAAGCGCATCCTCGAAGCCAGTCCGCCCTACGGCGCCCGCGTTAGTTTCGAGCCCGATCAGGGGGCTACCGGTTGGAATGCACCTCCGGCCGCGCCTTGGCTCTTGAGTGCGCTCAATGAGGCCTCGCGGACCTTCTATACAAAACCCTCCGTGATGATGGGCGAGGGAGGGACCATACCTTTCATGGCGATGCTCGGTAAGGAGTTTCCGCGGGCGCAGTTCCTTATCACCGGAGTTTTGGGGCCGCGTTCCAACGCCCATGGACCCAATGAGTTCTTGCACGTTCCCTACGCCAAGAAGCTTACGGCCTGCGTTGCCCATATCATAGCCGCCCATCGCGCTTGCGATTAGCGCGCGCAGCACACCTCGGCATGCTCAATGCTCGCCTTGAAAACTATTGCGGGTGTATAGGTAGGTAAAGCGATACTAAGAACATGAGCTGGATACTGCGATCCATGGGACGGCTGCTGGGAAAATACCTCAGCCAACCTGTCAAACAATATAAACCGCTGGCGACGTCGTCGCCCGCGTTGTTAGCCGCTGCGTTGCGCCCAGGCGACGTGCTTCTCGTGGAAGGCAACACCCGCGTTAGCGCGGCCATCAAGTATCTTTCCCAGTCGACCTGGTCGCACGCCGCCATATGTATCGGTGATGTTCTGGTATCTCCCGAGAACGAATCCGATCCACCCATTTTGGTGGAGGCGGACATGCTTGATGGCGTGTGCGCCGTTCCGCTGAGCAAGTACGCCAGTTTTCACACCCGCATATGCCGCCCAGTGGAACTGACGGAGCACGACACAAAGCGCGTCGTGGACTATGTTCTATCTCGTATCGGTCATACCTACGATATGAAGAACATGTTCGACCTTGCCCGCTATTTGTTTCCCGCTCCGCCTTTGCCGCGAAAATGGCGCCGGCGCGCTCTTGCCATGGGTAGCGGCGAGCCAAGCAAGGCCATATGCTCGTCTTTGATCGCGCAGGCCTTCCAGGCCGTGCGTTATCCTATCCTTCCTGACATCAAGCGCCGCAAGACCGATCCGCATGCCGCGGATCACAACAGGGAGATTCTGTACATTCGGCATTACAGTCTTTATATGCCGCGAGATTTCGACATCTCGCCTTATTTTCAGGTCGTAAAACCGACTATCGAGAATGGATTCAACTACAAAGGGCTTACATGGGAAGACACGCCGGGGGCGGAACCTCATAAACCTGCTGGCGAGCCCCCGCAACTGGTGCCTGCCTTCGCTCGTGAAGGGGCCCAAAAGGAATCCTCCGGCTCCGTGGGACTCGAACCCCAAATCTGAGGGGATACTCGGGGCGCGCAGCCCGGGAAGCGCGCTTTCATTGAAGCTTGCCAGGTCTTTTATCTTCCTGCTCTGCCTCGGGGGTTCCGCGCAAGCGGCCATAAGCCACACCGGCGCCGATGGCAAGGCGCCCACCTTGGCACCATTACTCCAAGAAGTTACTCCTGCCGTGGTCAACATCGCGGTGAGTTCCGGCTCTCCCGAAGAAGATAACCCGCTGCTGTAAGATCCCTTCTTTCGCCGCTTCTTTGGGTTGCAGGAGCGGCCGGAACCTCGCATGAGCGCGGGTTCCGGTGTGATCATCGATGCCGCCAAGGGCTATGTGCTCACCAATCATCACGTTATCAAGGGCGCGCGCGAAGTGATGGTGACATTAAAGGACAGGCGGCAGTTTCAAGCGAAGCTCGTTGGGAGCGACGCCGGAACCGACATCGCGCTGTTGAAAATCGAGGGGCAGAACATTGTAGCGTTGCGCTTTGGGGACTCCGATGCCCTGAACGTGGGGGACTACGTGCTCGCCATCGGCAATCCCTTCGGCCTAGGACAAACGGTCACCTCGGAAATCGTCAGCGCCTTGGGCCGTACCGGCTTGAATATCGAAGGCTACGAGGACTTTATTCAGACCGATGCTGCCATCAACTCTGGCAATTCAGGCGGCGCTCTGATCAACCTTAGGGGCGAGCTGATTGGTGTCAATACCGCCATCATCGGCCCGGCCGGAGGCAACGTGGGGATCGGATTCGCCGTGCCGTCCGCCATGGTGAAAGCCGTGATGAACCAGTTGATCCGCTACGGCGAAGTCCGGCGCGGGCGTTTCGGCGTGACGGCCCAGGACGTGACGCCGGAACTGGCAACCGCCATGAACATAAAAACCCTTGAAGGGGCCGTGATGGTGGAGGTCGCCAAGGAGTCCCCGGCGGAGAAGGCGGGGCTCAGGCGTGCGGACACCATTTGACACTGTGACCGAGGCAACCCTATACTCGTTTGATGGTTTAGATCAAGTCTAAGATTGGCTCTAGCATAGAGCCCGGATTGATCGACCGATCGAGCAGCTGATCGTCCCGGAGAGCCCAGGCCCCGGCCGAGTTACTGTGACAACACAACCCAGGAGAAACCCATGAAATCCCTCAAAGGAACCAAGACCGAAGGCAATTTGAAGGCGGCCTTCGCCGGCGAATCCCAAGCTAACCGCCGTTACCTATACTTCGCGAACAAGGCCGACGTGGAAGGCCAAAACGACGTGGCGGCGGTGTTCCGTTCCACCGCCGAGGGCGAGACAGGTCACGCCTTTGGCCATCTGGAGTATTTGGAGTCCGTGGGCGACCCCGCCACCGGGCTTGCCATTGGCCCCACACGTGACAACCTCAAAGCCTCCATCGCGGGCGAAACCCACGAGTACACCGACATGTACCCCGGAATGGCCAAGGCTGCACGCGACGAAGGATTTGAAGAGGTGGCCGACTGGTTCCAGACCTTGGCGAAGGCCGAGCGCTCCCACGCGAACCGCTTCCAAAAGGCCTTGGATACGCTGGCCGATTAATTCATCGCAGTCCCAAGGGGCGAGATGTGCGGGGCCACCCCCCAAACTCTTGCCCTTTTTCATTGAATTCACTCCCGCACCGAACCCCATGACTACCCGTGAAGGCAGCCTCGAAGCGCCCACCCGCCATGCCATCGAATGGAAGAGCGCGGATTACTACGACGAGGGAAAACTCAACCACGAACTCGAACGCGTGTTCGACATATGCCATGGATGCCGGCGCTGCGTGAGCCTTTGCAACGCCTTTCCTACCCTGTTCGATTTGGTGGACGAGAGCAAGAGCGGCGAGCCGGACAGCGTGGACAAGAAAGATTTCGCGAAGGTGGTGGACCAGTGCTACCTGTGCGACATGTGCTACATGACCAAGTGTCCATACGTGCCTCCGCATCCTTGGAATCTCGATTTCCCGCATTCGATGCTGCGTGCGAAGGCGGTGAAATTCAAGAAGGTAGGGGCGAGTTTTCGAGACAAGTTGCTATCGGACACGGATGCGCTAGGAAAGCTCGCCACGATTCCCGTGGTCGTGCAATCCGTAAACGCCGCCAATAAGAGCGCGCCCGTACGCAAGCTGATGCAAGGCGCACTGGGCATTCACAAGGACCGCGTGCTTCCCGAATACGCGGCGTCGAAGTTTCGCGGCACTGCCCGGCCCCGGGACGATTTTCCGGTGAAGCCGGGAGCGAACACGCCAGGGAAGGTGGCGGTCTATTCGACTTGTTACGTGAACTATAACGAACCCGGCATAGGGCAGGATTTATTGCGCGTGCTCGAACACAACGAGATTCCCAGCATTCTGGTGGAAAAGGAAGCGTGTTGCGGGATGCCCAAACTCGAATTGGGCGATTTGGACGCGGTGGAAAAGTTGAAGCGCTCCAACATCCCCGTACTGGCGCGGCTGGCGCGCGAGGGCTACGCGATTGTCGCGCCCATCCCCTCATGTTCTCTGATGTTCAAGCAGGAAATCCCCTTGCTGTTCCCGGACGATCAGGACGCGAAACTGGTGTCCGATGCCATGTTCGATCCATTCGAATACTTAGCACTTCGTCATCGCGATGGCCTGTTGAAGACGGATTTCAAGAATACGCTGGGCAAAGTGTCCTACCATGTTCCTTGCCATTTGCGTGTACAGAACATGGGGTTGCGCACCCAAGAGGTGCTTAAGCTCGTACCGGGTACGCAACTCAATACCGTGGAAAGGTGCTCGGGTCATGATGGCACTTGGGGCGTCAAGCGCGAATTTTTCGAGCAATCCATGAAGATTGGCCGGCCCGTGTTCCGGCAGATGGCCGCCACCGAGCCCCAATACATAAGCTCCGATTGTCCCATCGCCGGGCGCCATATCCAGCAGGGGATGGGCGAATCCGGCGCGCGCAGGGAACATCCCCTTTCCTTGCTTCGTATCGCTTACGGACTTTGAAGATTGACGCCAATGCCTAGTATTTCCCGAGATAGTCTACTCACCCTGGAGTCGTACGCGAGGACCCGGAAGGAATTTCGCGCCAAGGTTCTAAACCACAAGAAGCTTCGTACCGTGCATCTGGGCGAGCACGTGACTTTGGTATTCGAGGACGAACTGACCGTTCGCTACCAGATTCAAGAGATGCTGCGCGTGGAGAAGATATTCGAGGAGGAAGGCATCCAGAGTGAACTCGGTGCTTATAACCCGCTCATCCCGGATGGCGGCAATTGGAAAGCCACCATGATGATCGAGTATCCCGATCCCGATGAGCGCCAGCGCCAATTACAGCGGTTAAAAGGCATCGAGGACCGGGTATGGGTTGAGGCTCGGGGCGCGGGGCGGATCTACGCCATCGCCGACGAAGACATGGAAAGAGCGAACGACACCAAGACCTCGGCCGTGCATTTTCTACGGTTCGAACTGGATCCAGCCACGAAGAACTCCTTGCGCGCGGGGGGGGCGCTGTCCATGGGCCTGGACCATGCGAACTACCGGTGCATCCTGAACCCGGTCCCGCCAGGTATCCAAGATTCCCTGCTTGAGGATATCGAGTTTTGAGGAAAGGGATGGCGTAAAGCGCTCGAATCGCTAGAATAGTACTCCCAGGGTACAGCGGCTACGTGGCGTGTTTCTCCTTCCATCAGAGGACCGGCTTGTCGGGCTCGTAGAGTCTCGCATCAGGGCACTTCCCGTGCCCATCAATTTGCGCCTATGGAGCGGGCGCATGGTGAATGCCGCAACGGCGGCGCCTATCACGGTGACCGTCCGCTCCCCTAAGGCATTGCTCAGTCTTTCCAATCCCAGTTTGGGCCGGTTGGCCAAAGCCTACGTCGAAGGGCAAATCGACCTGGACGGGGATTTTCGCGATGTGTTAAGTATCGGCGAGGCTTTCATTTCCCAGGGCCGCCAAATTTACCGCGGGAAAGCGCGTTCCTGGAAATGGTGGCGGCACACGCATAAGAAAGACCGCGAAAATATTCAACGCCACTACGATGTCGGCAACGATTTTTATGCCCTGTGGCTGGACGCGAACCTGGTCTATTCCTGCGCCTACTTCAAGGATCCCGATGACTCCCTGGACCGCGCGCAGGAGCAAAAGCTCGATCATATTTGCCGCAAACTCCTGCTTAGGCCCGGCGAGCGTTTCCTCGATATTGGTTGCGGTTGGGGAGGGCTGATCCTTTGGGCCGCCAGTCATTACGGCGTGAAGGCCCTCGGCATCACCTTGAGCCAGGGCCAGTTCGATCATGTGCGTGAGCGAATAAACTCCATGGGCTTGGCGGATCAATGCGAAGTACGCCTGCTCGATTACCGCGATGTCCCCGAGGACCGTCCCTATGACAAGATCGCGAGCGTGGGAATGTTTGAACATGTGGGACTGCGTAATCTCCCCGGTTACTTTGGGAAGATCAACCGCCTGCTCAAGCCCGGCGGGTTGGTGATGAATCATGGCATCACGACCAATTCCCTGGATGATGCCGAACTCGGTAGCGGAATTGGCGAATTCGTGGACCGCTACGTGTTCCACGGCGGGGAGCTTCCGCACCTGGGTACGGTGGTGCGGGAGATGTCTGGCCATGGCCTGGAGCTATGGGATGCGGAGAGCCTGCGACCGCACTATGCCAAGACCCTTTGGCATTGGGTAGACCGGTTGCATGCCCAGCGGGATAAAGCTCGCGGATTGGTGGGCGAGAAAACTTTGCGCGTTTGGTTGATTTACATGGCGGGTTCCGCGCACGCGTTCGCACGTGGCTGGATATCCATCTACCAATTGCTTGGCGTGAAACCGGCGGACAACGGCACGGTGATTTGCCCGCTGACCAGATCGCACTTGTACCAGTGAGGCCCCCGCTTTTTTTTAACGCCACGCACTATTTATTATGCGCGCTGCTGTGTTGCGCGTTGCCAGCGCGCGCCGGCGTTCTATCGGCGCTTAAGACCGAGCCAGAGGAAAAGTGGGTGGAGGATATGGTGAACGAGTTACCACCCTACCCCACGCCCTCGTCGTTATTGCCGTTTGTCGTTCAGAGGTCATCCAAATATAGCTACCGGTCGGACCAGCGTTCGCTTTCCATTGGGAAGGACGGTGTCGTCCGGTTTGTCCTTGCGATAGAAGGAAGCGGGGCGGGACCGCAAGTTAGCTATGCCGGCATTCATTGCCAGACCAAGCAGTGGAAAACCTACGCCATCGGAACCGGCGCGAATGCCTGGCGGCGCTTGAGTAAGCCAGCTTGGGAAGCCATCGAAAAGAAGTCCCTGGAGAATTACCGCGAAGAAATGTATGAAACTTACTTCTGCTCGGGAGGCGCCCCGCGGGGAGATGAGAAAGTCCTTCTAAGTAATTTGCGCCAGCCCCCGAGCAAGAAAGTGTACCGCTGACCTTAACGCGGCTGTTTTTGCGTCGTGAACGTAATCTTTCCAAAGCCGGTCAGGCGGGCGGCCTCCATCACGTTAATGACTGACTGATGGGTGGTCGTTGCATCGGCATTGATGATGATCGTCGGATCGGGGTTGCCCTTCGCCGCGCGTTTGAGTTCCGCTCCAATGACCGAGGGGTCCGTCGCCGTGAGTGCTACCCGCTCGATCACGTATTTGCCTTGGGCCGTGATGGCAACGGTGATCTGCTTGGGCCGGTCGGCAGGCGCATTAGCGTCCGCCGTGGGCAAGGTGATCTGCAATTCGGCATAACGGGAATAGGTGGTCGTCACCACGAGGAAGATGACGATGACCAATAGCACGTCGATCATCGGTACCAAATTCATCTCGGGTTCTTCGCGGTGGGCACCGCGCCGGAAATTCATCTATTGCTCGCGCTGGCCGTGCACGATCTCGACCAGCTTTAGCGCTTGCATTTCCATCTCCACGACGAGCCCATCGACGTGGGCGCGGTAATGACGGTAGAAGATCATGCTGGGAATCGCCACGATGAGGCCGAAGGCCGTGTTGTACAAGGCCACGGAAATACCGTGCGCCAACTGGGTTGGATTATTTCCGACCGCGGTTTGAGAAGCAAAAATCTCTATCATTCCGACAACTGTTCCGAATAATCCCATGATCGGCGCCAGGGAGGCGATGGTGCCGATGGTGGTCAGAAAACGCTCCAATTCATGCATGGCGATTCTTCCCGCTTCCTCGATGGATTCCTTCATGACTTCGCGCGAGCTTTTCGCATTGCGCAGTCCCACCGCGAAGATGCGCGCCAGTAACGACCCTTGCGCCAAACGATCGAGCAAGTCCTGCGTGATTCCCTTGGACTTCACTTCCTGGACAGTCTTCGGCAGCAGCGTGCGAGGCACGACACGATCGCGGCGCAGGGCCCAACCCCGTTCGACGATGATGCCCAAGGCGACGATGGAAGCAAATATCAAGGGCCAGATGGGCCAGCCGGCGGCTTCTACAATCGCGATCACTAGACGTACTCCTCAATATCGGCAAGGGGGGCGGATTGTAACTTCCATCCTGGCCTGGGCAAGCAATATGCCAACGGAATTATAACGGCCGCCGCGAAAATATCTTGACTTTCCAGGCATCCACATCCGCTGTGGACAACTATGTGGGCAGTTTGTATAGAAAGCTACTAAGTGGATTGCACGTAAGCGGTTTTTCCATCTTGATTAAATTTTATGCAAAGCGAATATGAAGCGAATTCATGGCTTTGCCTGCCATAACTCAGAGTGGCGCCGGTCTCCGGCAACACCAGCGCGAAACCTGCGCCAGTTGTGGATTTCCAACGAGGCCACGGCCGCATCGAGCAGGCAAAAGGCACTCTGGGGGGTGTAGCCCGCGAGCCTTTATGTGCGCGCATGCCAGCTTGTGCGAGTCGAAGGCGTGCGGCGCTCAAATCGAACTTTTTGGCGCTCGCGCGTCGTTGGTAAGATACAGCCATGAGCACGGACACGGAATCCATCCCTTCTCTTTTTAGCGAGCCCATCAGCGTGAGCGCCCTCAATGCGATGGCGCGAGGGTTGTTGGAAGCGCACCTGCCCATGCTGTGGATATCTGGAGAGATCTCGAATTTCACGCGCGCCAGTTCCGGGCATTGCTACTTCGTGCTCAAGGATGCCGGTGCCCAAGTACGCTGCACGCTGTTTCGGCACCGCTCGCAGTATCTGGACATGGCCATCAAGAATGGCGATCACGCCGATGTACGGGCGCTGCCGACACTCTATGAGGCCCGCGGAGAGTTCCAGCTAAATGTGGAATACATTCGGCCTCGCGGCGTGGGCCGGCTCTTCGAGACTTTCGAGCGGCTTAAGGCGAAGCTGGCGGCGCAGGGGCTGTTCGCGCCCGAACACAAGAAGCCTCTGCCAGCGTTTGCGCGCAAAATTGGAGTGGTCACGTCGCCAGCCGGCGCGGCCCTGCGCGATGTGCTGACAACCTTGCGCCGGCGCATGCCCGGCGCGGGCATCATCATCTACCCGACTTTGGTGCAAGGGGAGGGCGCGGCTAGAAATATCGCCGCGGCAATCCAGAGCGCCGCCGCGCGCGCGGAGTGCGATGTGCTTATTGTGTGCAGGGGCGGGGGCAGCATCGAAGATCTTTGGGCTTTCAACGAGGAGATCGTGGCGCACGCAATCTTTCAGTGCCCGATTCCAGTGATCGCTGGAATTGGGCACGAAACGGACTTCACCATCGCGGACTTCGTTGCCGATATGCGCGCACCCACGCCCACGGCGGCAGCCGAGCTGGCGAGCCCGGACCGCCTGGATTGGCTGCGCCGGTTGGACGGATTGCGTCTCGCCCTGCGCCGGGGATTTACCCGGCGGGCCGAGGACGCCGCGCAGCGCGCCGATTTTCTTGGGCGGCGCCTAGTACACCCGGAGGAAAAGTTGCGGGGCCAGGCGCGCACCGTTGGCCTTCTGCAAGACCGTTTGGCGTTGGCCTTAGAGCGGAATATGGAGCGTGCCCGCTGGCGTGTTTCGGCGGACGTGCGTCGCTGGCATGGGGCACGGCCGCAATTCAAGGAGATGTTATTCCGGATCGAGCGCGGTGCCGCGCGCATCCGCGCCCAGGGGGAAAGCCGACTTCTCGCGTTACGCGCCACCACGACGCTTCTGGGCCGCCAATTGGAGAGCCTTGGCCCTCAGCGCGTGTTGGAGCGCGGGTACAGCATTGTGTGGGATCCAAGCGGTGTCCCGGTGCTGTCCTCCGCTCAGGTCAGCGCGGGTACGGCGCTCTCGATACAGTTTGCCCAGGGTAGAGCAACGGCCATGGTGTCGGAGAAGGAATAGGCACCTATACTTGCGCATGCCGCGACAAAGCATCTCGCGCGAGCACCTTAGCAGCCCCACCGACTACCTAGGAGGAGATATGCGTTTCGCGAACAAACTGAAGTGGGTCTTGGCATCCCTGTGTTTTGCCGCATCCGTTCAAGCCCAATCCATCAGCTCGGACTTGGGCGACAAGAAATCCCTGAGCTTGGCCGCCGCGAAGAAAATCGCCGCGGCCGCCGAGGCCGAGGCGCTCAAGAACAAATGGAACGTGGTGATTGCCGTGGTGGACGATGGCGGTCATCTCGTTTACTTGCAGCGCATGGATGGTACGCAGACCGGAAGCATCGAGGTGGCCATCAAGAAGGCTCGGACCGCGCAGGCTTTCAAGCGGGCCACCAAGGTATTCGAGGACGCCGTGGCGGGAGGGCGGACGGTGATCCTGGCGCTTGACGGCGCCCTGCCGATCGAGGGCGGACTGCCACTTAGCGCAAGCGGCCAGGTAATCGGGGGCATCGGCGTCAGTGGTGTCACGGCGCCGCAAGACGGTATGGTCGCCAAGGCAGGCGCGGACTTGCTGGCTCAGTAAATCAAGTGAGCGCGTTGGCGGGTTTGATACCCGTCAACGCAGAAATGCTTCGACGTGACGCAACGCCTGCTGAGTCAGTTCTGAGTGAAACGGGTCCAGCGCAATCGCATCGGGAATCGAACGTAACCAAGTCATTTGCCGCTTGGCGAGTTGCCGGGTGGCGGCGGTGCCTTTTTCGCGAAAGTTTTCCACCGGCGTATTCCCTTCCAAGTGTTCCCACGCTTGCCGGTAACCCACGCAGCGCATGGAGTTGTGGTTCTCGTGCAGCGCAAAGCGTTGCCGTAGTGCCCTTACTTCTTCGGCGAGTCCCTGGGCCAGCATGATGTCAAAGCGGCGCGCAATGCGCTCGTGCAGGCGGGCTCGATCCTGGGGCATCAACGCCAGGGTTAAAAGCCGGTGGCTGTCAAACTCCGGCCGCCCTCCCGAGGTCAAGGCGGATAGAGGGTGCCCAGTGAGTTGGAAAATTTCCAGCGCGCGCTGAATTCTCTGAGCGTCATTCGCGTTGATACGAGCCGCCGCCGCCGGGTCCACCACGGCTAATTGCGCGTGCAGCGCGGGCCAGCCTTGCGTGCGTGCGCTCTCGCCTAGTAGTTGCCGAATCTCCGGGTTGGCGGTGGGGAGATCGTTGAGCCCTTGCCGTAGGGCGTGAAAGTAGAGCATGGTGCCACCGGCGAGAAGCGGAATGTTCCCGCGCCTGGTAATGGCTTGCATCAATCCCAAGGCGTCCGCGCGGAATTGCCCTGCGGAATAAGTTTCCGTGGGATCTCGTATGTCTATGAGATGGTGTGGAACGCGTGCCTGCATCCATGGTTCCGGTTTGGCCGTGCCTATGTCCATGAAACAGTAAATTTGAGCGGAGTCCACGCTCACGATTTCCACGGCGAACCGCTCGGCGATCCGCATCGCCAAATCGGTTTTGCCGCTGGCCGTGGGACCCATTAGAAGAATCGCGGCGGGAAGCCGTTCCGGGCCCATGAAATGAAGGCCAACCGCCCCTAGCGGCCGCGAAGAAACAGACGGTCCAGCTCCGTCATGGAAATTTGCGTCCAAGTCGGGCGGCCGTGATTGCATTGCCCGGAGCGCTCCGTTTTCTCCATTTCGCGCAGCAATGCGTTGATCTCCTGCAAGGTCAGCGCGCGATTGGCGCGCACGGCACCGTGACAGGCCATGGTGGCTAGCAATTGGTCGCGCTGGGCATGCAGCACTTGGGTGGCGCCAAACTCCGCGATGTCCCTTAATACGGCGCGCGCGAGTTCCACGGGGTCCGCCGCTCTCAGCAATGCGGGAACGGAGCGCACCGCGAGGCTGTTGGGCCCCAGCACCGCGGTTTCGAATCCCAGATCCAGGAGCAAATCCGCATGCTCCTCCACCACGCCGTGCTCGGCCGGGGTGGACAAGAATGTCACGGGTATTAGTAGCCGTTGTGTAGGCATCGCACGCTGGTCCAACGCGGTCTTCAGCTTTTCATAGACGATGCGCTCGTGGGCCGCGTGCATGTCCACGATCACCACCCCTTGGGAATTTTGCGCCAGCACATAGACCCCGCGCAGTTGGCCGATGGCGAATCCTAGGGGCGCCTCGCTGCCGGCTTCCAATACGGCGCTCTTGGACTCCTCGAAAAGTTTCTCGTAAAAGCCGCTGGCATTCGTGGCGGCGCCTAATCCCAAGGATGGTTGCGCCGCGGGCATGGCGCTGATTCTGTCGAAATACGCTGGCGGGATGGGCTCGGACATGTTCTGCACCGTTACTGGTGCGGCAGTCCCGGCTTTGGTTTGCGCCAAGGTTCTGGCTAGGACGCGCGTGACGAACTGGTGAATGGCCTGCGAATCGCGAAAACGCACCTCGCTTTTACTGGGATGCACGTTCACATCCACCTTGTGGGGGTCGGTGTTCAGAAATAAAACGTAGGAGGGGTGGCGCTCGTGATGCAGCACGTCGCGGTAGGCTTCCTTCACGGCATGGGCGATGACGCGGTCTCGCACGAAGCGCCCGTTGACGAAGAGGTATTGGTGATCGCGATCCCCGCGGCTGGCGGCCGGTGAGCCGATGGCGCCTTCCAAGCGAAATCCTGTTACCTCCTCCTCGACGGGCAGGCACGCGCGGCAGAATTCCGCGCCGAGAATAGCTTCAATTCGCTCTTGCAAGGAGTGCGCTGGTAGGCGGCGCTGCGGACGCCCGTTATGCTGGAGGCGAAATTCGACGCGGGGGTGGGAGAGCGCGATGCGCTTGAACGCTTCATCGCAATGGGCGTATTCCGTGGCTTCGCTGCGCAGAAATTTTCGGCGTGCCGGGGTGTTGTGATAGAGGTCGCGGGCTTCCACGCGAGTCCCGGCGGTGAGGGACACCGGCACCAAATCGCCGAGGATGCCGTTGGAGGCATCCACTTGCCAGCCGTGATCCGCATGCGCTCGCCGGGAACTCAAAGTCATGTCGGAGATGGCGGCGATGCTGGCAAGCGCTTCGCCGCGAAAACCCAGACTGCCCACCTGTTCAAGATCCTCCAAGGTGGCGATCTTGCTCGTGGCGTGGCGTGCCAATGCCAGGGGCAAGTCTTCGCGCTCAATGCCTTGGCCGTCGTCGGACACGCGAATCAAGCGCACGCCGCCCGCCGCCAGCTCCACGCCGATGGAGGCCGCGGCCGCATCGATACTGTTTTCGAGAAGCTCCTTCAATGCCGAGGCGGGCCGCTCCACGACCTCGCCCGCGGCGATTTGATTGATGAGCAGATCCGGTAGCGGGCGAATGGGTGGGTGCATGGGCATCGCGAAAAATTATAGCTGCTGTCTGCCCGAGAAAATTTATTTTCGCGCCAGCGCACCGGTGCCGGCCTGCTAAGCACGCGGATTCTCAACTATAATCCGCCGCCTTTTGCCTCCGTCGCGCAGGTGCGGCGAAGGCGTGCCGAGTAGTCAGGGAGAGATAAAGATGCAGATCGGAATCCCGGCCGAGATACGCGCCGGCGAAACGCGTGTGGCCGCGACCCCGGAGACGGTGAAGAAACTCGCCGCCACCGGGAAACACAAGCTCGTTATTCAGGCAGGTGCCGGCGAGCGCGCCTCGTACACCGATTCCGAGTACACCGCCGCAGGCGCCACCTTGGCGGGCAGCGCCGCGGAGGTGTATTCGCAATCCGCCATCGTGCTCAAGGTGCGAGCGCCGCAGACCGCGGAATTGGAGCAATTCAAACGCGGAACCATCCTGGCCGGCTTGCTTAATCCCTTTGATGCGCAAGGTGTGCAGGCCATGGCACAAGCCGGATTGGCGGCATTTGCCATGGAATGGCTTCCGCGTATCACGCGGGCGCAGGCCATGGACGTATTGTCGTCGCAAGCCAATATCGCTGGCTACAAGGCGGTGATGATCGCGGCCAACGAGTACCAGCGCTTCATGCCCATGCTCATGACCGCGGCCGGAACGGTGAAGGCAGCCCGTGTGATGGTCCTGGGAGCGGGTGTGGCTGGATTACAGGCCATCGCCACGGCAAAACGCCTGGGGGCGGTAATCGAAGCTTCCGATGTGCGCCCAGCCGTGAAGGAACAAGTGGAAAGCCTCGGCGCCAAATTCTTGAATGTGCCTTTCGTCACGGACGAGGAGCGCGAAATTGCGCAAGGAGTGGGTGGCTACGCCCGCCCCATGCCGGCCGATTGGATGCGCCGCCAAGGCGAGTTGGTGCATGAACGCGCCAAGCAGGCGGACATCATCGTTACGACGGCCTTGATTCCGGGCCGTCCCGCTCCGGTCCTGCTGAAAGAAGACACCGTCAAGGCGATGAAGCCTGGCTCGGTCATCGTCGATATGGCGGTGGAGCAAGGCGGCAATTGCCCGCTCACGGAGCGCGACCGGATCGTCATGAAGCATGGCGTGAAACTCGTGGGCATCACGAACTTGCCGGCGTTGGTGGCGGCCGATGCGAGCGCCTTGTACGCTCGCAATCTCCTCAATTTCATCAACCTCCTTGTGGATCCCAAGGGCGAACTCAATATGGACCGGCAAGATGAAATCATCGCGGGTAGCTTGATTTGCATCGATGGCGAAACCGTCAAGCGTGCCCCTTGAAACGTACCTATTGGCTTGTTAAAGGAAAACCGATGCTCGATCCCACCATCGTCAATCTCACGGTGTTCGTGCTGGCCATATTCGTGGGTTACCACGTTGTCTGGAACGTCACACCGGCATTGCATACGCCTCTCATGTCGGTCACCAATGCCATATCCGGCATCATCATTGTAGGCGCCATGTTGGCGGCGGGCCCGAAAGACACTGACTTCGCCGCCATCCTGGGCTTCGTGGCGGTGGTGCTCGCTTCCATCAATGTATTCGGCGGATTCCTGGTGACGCAACGCATGCTGGAGATGTTCAAGAAGAAAGAACCCGCGGGCACCAAGAAAGGCTAGCGATCAACCCCCTGTCCAACTAGAACCGATTCTTATCCATGAGCGCAAACAGCGCCGCTCTTTTCTACCTCGTTGCCTCCGTATTGTTTATCCTGGCGCTGAAGGGTTTGTCGGGACCACAGACCGCACGGCGCGGCAACGCCTTTGGCATGACCGGAATGTTGCTGGCGGTGGTGACGACCTTCATCATCACGCAAAACCTCACACTCATCGTGCTGGGTATCGCCGTGGGCGGCACTATCGGCACCGTGGTCGCGAGACGCGTGCAGATGACGCAGATGCCCGAGTTGGTCGCCGCCATGCACTCCCTGGTGGGGCTTGCGGCGGTACTCATCGCTATCGCGGCGGTGCATAACCCCGCCGCTTTCGGACTGGCTGTCCCCTTGCCCATGGGCAACCGCCTGGAGTTGTTCATCGGGACTTTCGTGGGCGCGATCACCTTTTCCGGGTCCGTGGTGGCCTTCGGGAAACTCTCGGGGAAAATCTCCGGCGCGCCCATCACCTACAAGGGCCAGCACCTATTCAATTTGCTGCTGGCCCTGGTGATGATCGGTGCCGGTGTGGCATTCTTCCTGGGGGCGAGGGAGGCTCAGTGGACGCCCTTCATCGTGATGACCGTGATCGCCTTCGTGTTGGGCGTGCTCATCATCATTCCCATCGGCGGCGCGGATATGCCGGTGGTGATCTCCATGCTGAACTCCTATTCCGGCTGGGCGGCGGCCGGAATAGGATTCTCGCTTAACAACACCATGCTGATCATTTCGGGTTCGTTGGTGGGATCCTCGGGCGCCATTCTTTCCTACGTGATGTGCAAGGCCATGAACCGCTCGTTTTTCAGCGTCATACTGGGCGGCTTCGGTGCGGCGGAAAGTGCCGGCGCTCAGGGTGCCGGCCAAAAGAATGTGCGTTCCGGTAGCTCCGAGGACGCGGCCTTTCTGCTCTCCAATGCCGAATCGGTCATGATCGTCCCCGGTTACGGACTGGCGGTGGCGCGGGCGCAGCACGCGGTGAAGGAAATGGCGCAGAAACTCACCGAGAAGGGCGTTCAAGTGCGCTACGCCATCCATCCCGTGGCGGGGCGTATGCCGGGTCACATGAACGTGCTTCTAGCGGAAGCCGAGGTTCCCTACGATCAAGTGCATGAGATGGAAGACATCAACAGCGAGTTCGGTACCACCGACGTGGTGTTGGTGCTGGGTGCCAATGACGTCGTCAATCCCCTGGCGCACGAAAAGGGCAGTCCCATCTATGGCATGCCCATATTGGAAGCGCATAAGGCCAGGACCGTCCTGGTCAACAAACGAAGCATGGCGGCGGGTTACGCAGGCTTGGATAATCCTTTGTTCTACCTGGACAAAACCATGATGGTCTTCGGTGACGCCAAGAAAGTCGTGGAGGATATCGTCAAGGCTATTTAGTCCGGTCGCGCGCCATTCCACCGGAATGGCGTGTTTTTCGCACTCTCGCGAGCGGCGCCGGGCGTGAGTGGCCTCTTTCTGAACGCGCCGCGTACCCGTGTCTTGATCCGTAGCGCCCCTCCGTGGCGCGTTCCGTCTCCCGCCTTAAGGGCACCTCTAATAATCACTTTTCTACGACGGATCTCTTACCGCGTTAGCGAAATGAGTTTCATTCTCGGCCAGGTGACCTTCAGTCGGGTTATTTCTCGCCTTTCAAGGCGTTTTGCGAGCCTCTTCACTGGCTTTGTATCAAACTTAC
>SHXO01000012.1 GCA_009693245.1 Betaproteobacteria bacterium
GGCTCATCGACCTCGGCCCCGAAGGGGGCGACGCCGGCGGCGAGATCGTGTGCGTGGGAACTCCAACGGAAGTAGCGCTGCACCCCACCTCCCACACCGGCAAGGCCCTGCGCGACTATGCGCGCGCGGCGGACCGCCACGTGGGGGAGGCGGGAGGAGGGAGGTGGCAGGTGGAAAGCAACTACGCCATTGCTCCTCCCTCCTCCCCCCTCCCTCCTCCCTCTATTCAGGTTCGCGGCGCGCGCGAGCACAACCTGAAGAACATCTCCGTCGATATCCCGCGCGAGCGCTTCACCGTGATCACCGGCGTATCCGGCAGCGGCAAAAGCACGCTTGCCTTCGACCTTCTGTTCGCCGAAGGGCAACGCCGTTACTTGGAATCCCTGAACGCCTACGCGCGCCAGTTCGTGCAACCTGCGTCGCGTCCCGACGTGGACGCCATATTCGGTATTCCGCCCACGGTGGCCATCGAACAGCGCACCAGCCGCGGCGGGCGCAAGAGCACCGTGGCCACGCTCACGGAGATCTATCACTTTCTGCGCTTGCTCTACGTCAAGTTGGGCATGCAGTATTGCCCTACCTGCGACGTGGCCATCGAGCCGCAGAGCTTCGAGGCCATCGCGGCGCGCATCCAGCGCGACTACCGCGGGCAGCACATCGGTTTGCTGGCGCCTTTGGTGGTGGCACGCAAGGGGTTCTACACAGACTTGGCCCGCTGGGCGAAGGGGAAAGGCTTCACGCATCTGCGCGTGGATGGCGCCTTCCTGCCCACTTCTCCTTGGCCGCGTTTGGACCGCTTCAAGGAACACTCCATCGAGCTTCCGGTGCTCGGCCTCGTGGTCTCTCCGGGAAACGAATCCGCTTTACGCGACGGACTGGCTCGCGCGTTGGAACACGGCAAAGGCATGGTGCATGTCATCGCGCCGTTGGATGGCCTGATGCAAGGTGGCGCGCAAGCGATCGAGACGGTGTTCTCCACCAAGCGCGCATGCCCCAGTTGCGGCACCAGCTTCGCGGAACTCGACCCGCGGCTCTTCTCCTTCAACTCCAAACACGGTTGGTGCGAAGCGTGTTACGGCACGGGCCTGAGTCTCGAAGATGTGCAGTGGGACGAAGAGCGCAGCCGCAAGGGCACCGAGGACCATGTGCTGGACTCCTGGCTCACTTGGCTGGAAGTCGATGAGGCGTGCTCCGCCTGCGATGGAAAACGCCTCAATCCCACCGCGCTGGCCGTGCGCATGCATGGCCAATCCATCGCGGAATTGTCGGCCAAGCCCGTGGCGGAGCTGGCGGCGTTTTTCAGCGGCGTGCGCTTCGAAGGCCGCGACGCCGAAATCGCGCGCGACATACTCGCCGAACTGAACTCTCGTTTGGGATTTCTGGGCGAAGTGGGATTGTCCTATCTCTCCCTCGACCGCTCGGCTCCAACTCTCTCGGGCGGCGAAGCGCAGCGTATTCGCTTAGCCGCCCAACTGGGCTCCAATCTGCGTGGCGTGTGCTATATCCTGGACGAACCCACCATCGGCCTGCACCCGCGGGACAACAGCATCCTGCTCGATACCTTCGCCAAGTTGCAAGCCAAGGGCAACACCTTGGTGGTGGTGGAACACGACGAAGACACCATTCGCCGCGCCGATCACGTCATCGATTTGGGGCCGGGCGCTGGCCGCCAAGGCGGCGCCATAGTCGGCCAGGGCAGCGCCGCGCAACTCACCGCCAATCCGAACTCCCTCACGGGGCGCTTCCTGGCGAACCCTCTGCGGCATCCCTTGCATGGCTACCGCGCCACCGATCAACACACGTCCTCCTTGCACATCGCGGGCGCGCGCTTGCACAACCTCAAGCAAGTGGATGCGCGCATTCCCTTGGGACGGCTGGTGTGTATCACTGGCGTGTCGGGCAGCGGCAAGAGCACGCTGGCGCGCGACATCCTGTTCACCAACCTTCAGCATCTGCTAAGCGAGGAGGTTCGCAAGGCCAAGACCAGTGCGGCATTGTTGGGTTGCGAGCGCATCGAAGGCTGGGAGCAAATCTCCCGCGTGCTCGAAGTCGATCAAACCCCCATCGGCAAGACCCCGCGCTCGTGTCCCGCCACCTACGTCGGTTTCTGGGACACCATCCGCAAACTCTTCGCCGGCACCACCGATGCACGCATGCGTGGTTTCGCCGCCGGGCGTTTCTCCTTCAACACCGCGGGCGGGCGTTGCGAGGAGTGCGAAGGCCAGGGCATGAAAACCATCGAGATGAGCTTCCTGCCTGATGTGAAAGTGGGCTGCGATGCCTGCCACGGCATGCGCTTCTCCCCCGAAACGCTGGCTGTGCGCTTCAAGGAAAGAAGCATCGGCGAGGTCTTGCTCATGAACGTGGACGAAGCTGTGAATTTCTTCGATGCCCACGGTAGTATTCATCACGCCCTTCGTCTGATGCAAGACGTCGGATTGGGATACCTCACCCTGGGCCAACAAAGCCCCACGCTCTCAGGCGGCGAAGCCCAGCGCATAAAACTCGTGACCGAACTTTCCAAGACGCGGGAACGCCTTTCCACTCCTCCCTCCTCCCTCCACGCGCCTCACGCCTCACGCCTCACGCCTCTCGCAAAATCCACACTCTACGTCCTAGACGAACCCACCGTGGGCCTGCACATGGCGGACGTGGAAAAATTGATTCTCGTTCTGCACCGCTTGGTGGACGCCGGCAACACCGTCGTGGTGATCGAGCACAACCTGGACGTAATGGCCGATGCCGATTGGATCATAGATCTCGGACCCGAGGGCGGCGATGGTGGCGGCCGCATCGTGGCGCAAGGCGCTCCACAGGCCATCAGGGCAGCCGCCGCGCAATCGCACACGGCGCGGGTGTTGGATGAGTTCTTGGAGCATCGCACGGGCGTCCCGGCGCCCTCATCCGAAGCCCGGACCATAATCTGACGCGGGCTCCTTCACCTGCTTGCGGGAGAAGGCTGGGATGGGGCGTTGTTTTGGTTTGTTCCTCGCTATTAATCTGTCACGTTCCTCTACTGCGTAAGGCAAAGTACACGAAGTCACACCGAAGATTTTGGTACGTAACCTTTCGTCCTCCTTCCGAGGGATAGTAGAGGCGATAACTCACCACGAAGCCGGGTTTGTGTCCTCGTATTTCCTCGTACGTTCTCATGAGTCGCGCTGTTGTGACGCCGAACTCCGAGCATGAGGGGCGCATGGAAACAGCCGAAGGCTGCCGTAAGGCGTCTCCTCGATGCGACAGTTCGGCTGATGGCAAGAATGCCACAGCATGCACCCCGACACCCCATGGCTTTTCTGACCTGAACGCATGCGCCTAGCCTCGCTACGCCGCAACCTCTAGTAACACCTCTGGATGCTTGTCGGCAATGCGCAGGATGGTTTGCGCTGCCCCTGATGGTTCTCTTCGACACACCCAACACCGCAGCAAATTGCGCTTGCGAAAGACCACTCTTCATGCGGACACGCACAACCTCAGAGGTGGGTTTGACTACCGTTCTTCTCCCCCCGCCGGCCTTTATCTCCTTCACACCATCAAGAACCTCTTGCCAAACATCACGCTCAGCTTCCAGCTTCGCCAATTCTCTCTTGGAAAGTTTCTTAGCCATTTCGGAATGCCTCCAACAACTGCCTACGGCGAAAAAAACGACGTGGGGCCTTCTTCCAGAGGTAGAAGGGCTTTTTGCTTCCTTCTCCCGGCGGGAGATGGAACGAGGGTGAAGGAAGAATCTGTCCTGAATTACGAAAAGATCAATAGCGTTACGCCGCGCTCCCGGCCTTCTTCGCTAGCTTCGCCAGGAAGCGCGCCCTGTCGATCACCGCGCGTTGGTGAATGCCTTCGCCGATGCGCTCTTGTTCATCCTCGGCCCAGACTTTGAAGGTCAGCATGCGGC
The DNA here is from genome assembly GCA_009693245.1 of Betaproteobacteria bacterium. Taxonomy (NCBI): domain Bacteria; kingdom Pseudomonadati; phylum Pseudomonadota; class Betaproteobacteria; species Betaproteobacteria bacterium. Next base: position 3,893 of record SHXO01000012.1, read on the forward strand.
CATCGATTTCGGTGAGTTCGGAATGGAAACGCACTTTCATGCCGGGCGGCGTGGCGGCCAGATGCTTGATGTCCACGCTCGTGCCGACGGTGGAGTGTCCCTCGGGTAGCAAGGCCTGCACGGAATCGGATGCGGTGCCTTCCATGAACCCGATCATGGTGGGAGTGGAAAGCACGTCAACTAGGCCGCTCCCGAAATTGGAAGCCAAATGCTCGCGGGCCACCTTCAGTTCCTGGGTGCCCCGAATGCCAAGCTTCAGAGAATAATCCTCACCCATGCGCGTTATGCTGTGTGGTGACACATTCACCGCCGCCGCAACCGTCCACGCCTTGCGCTCGCATGGCCTGCGCCAGCATGGCATCCATGGTCGCCGCATGGTTTTGAAACCAGACTCCCAGCTCGCGGGCAAGCACGCGGCCGACTTCGAATTTCCCCTCCTCCACGTACCGCCGGGCTTCGCGCATCACTTCCAATACGCCTTCGTGTTCCACGCCGTGGCAGCCCAGCAGTGGAAAACTCATGGATTCCATCCGCCTTGTTTCTTGCGAAAAATGCGCTTCCGTGTGGGTCATCAGCTCGGTCAAGCGCGCGAGCACTTCGGAATCCGGGGCGGTCTCCACCCACGCGATATGCTTGACGAATTCTTCGTGGGTCTGGTCCATCTCCGGGACGCCCAGGTGCGGGACCATCCCTCCTTCGGCGGGAATCATCTCAAATGCCTTCCATGAAAATGAGGTTGCGAGTTGCGTGCTTGAGCGCCACTTCCATTGCCTTGGCGTACTCGGGCGAGTCGTACCACTCGCGGGCTTTCGCCATGTTCTCGAACTCGCACACCACCACGCGCTTGGGGTTCCAGCTTCCTTCCACCACTTCCACTTTTCCGCCCCGAACCAGAAATTTTCCGTTGTACTTCTGTAGGGAGGGACCCACCAGCTTGCGGTACTCCTCATAGCCTTGCGGATTGTGCACGTTGACTTCCGCGAATAGATAAGCTGCCATCCTGACCTCCTTGTTATCTTTCAATATCGCCCTGGGCGGTGATGCTACGCGAGACCGTGGGAAAGCTATCGCTCGGATCGCTGAAGGCGAAACTCTTCTCGCCTGCCTCGTCCTCGTCGAAGATCAGCCCGCAGGTCCAGCGCGTGGCGCGCTTCGGATCCTGTCCCTTGGTGGCGTTGAAGGTGACGATGGCTTCGCCTCGCGCCACGCCGCCGGCCACCGCCACGCGATACTGCCCCGATCCGATGGGCGTCCCGCCTTGCCACACGCTGCACGCCACGCGCATGAAGCGGATTTCGGGAGGAAGGTTGGTGGCATCGAAGGGCACGGTAAAGGAAAAGTCCTCCGCGCTAGCATTCGCGCCGAGCAACGCAAACAATAGGGGCAAAGCCATTCTCATGTCACACAACTCTTCCTGTTATTTTCCGACCACCACTAGTTTCTCGACCTTGACCGTGAGATGGGTGCCGCGCACTTCCTCGCGCAACCGGCCTCGCCCGGCAATCTCAAGGGGCTCCACGATGATATCCAACCACGGTGACTGTGGCACCGCGGCCGCGCGCTCTTGAAGCACGCCTTTGCCTAATATCGACAAGTGCGTCACGCGCATCGAGAAGCTTGGCGAAGCCTCCTTCGCGACCGGTGGTTGCGCGTCGGCTGCCTGGGTGACGAGCGGCGGAATGGAGTCGCTTGGGCGCGTGGCGGGCTTGCTTGCCTCGCCCCCGGGCCGCGTAATTTTTTTCGCATCCTTACTGGCCTTTGCCGCCAACGCCTGTTCCCGCTCCCGTTGCGCGCGCGCGGTCTTGATTTGCGCGCGCACATTACAAAGCGCCAAATCGTAGGAAGGCATGGGCTTAGCCCAGCGGCCAAAGCGAACCAAGGGCCCTACCAGTTCGGCCAGCGCCTGGCACGCCACGACATTGGCCGGTTCATCCTTGGCGGCCGACACGCAGCGCTTGTTGGAGCACTTCCACAGAATCTTCCCAGTCCTCACCATACCTTGCTTGCGCGCGTTTTCGTTGGTCTCGGCCACGAGCAGCGATGCCTCCTTATCCGCAACCGTGCCCTGGGCCCGCGCAACAAGGCTGGCGGCCGCCAGCATGCATGCCAGAAAAAGTAGCCTCAACGCCATGCCGTAAAGGTAGCACAAGTTCGGGACCTGCAAGCGGGCTGTGCGCTTGCGCGCCGGGCGCCGCGAGGCGAGAATTCGGCGACTCCTTTTCATGGCATTCCATTGCTCTCATGACCTGCGCGCCAGAAATCGTTTGCCTGGGCGAACCGCTCTTCGAGTTCAGCCAACTCCCCGGCGAGGACCGCCGCTACCTGCAAGGATTTGGCGGAGACACCATGAATGCCGCCATCGCGGCCGCGCGCCAAGGGGCGCGCGTGGGCTACACCACCCGCCTCGGAGATGACGAATTCGGAAGGCAGTTTTTAGCGCTTTGGAAGGATGAAGGGGTGGACGCCAGCGCGGTGACGCAAGATCCGGATGCTCACACGGGCGTGTACTTCATCACCCACGATGCCGGGGGCCACCGGTTTAGCTATCTGCGCGCGGGGTCCGCGGCCAGCCGCATGAGGCCAGAGCACCTGCCCTTGAATCTGATCGAAAAGGCAAAGATCCTGCATACTTCTGGCATCACTCAGGCTATCAGCGCAAGCGCTTGTGACAGCGCCTTCGCCGCCATTGCTCATGCGCGCGCCTGTGGCGTGGGAGTGTCCTTTGACTCGAATCTACGGTTACGTCTATGGCCAATACAACGAGCAAAGTCCATCATTTGCTCGACCATCCCGCTCTCTGATTATTTCCTGCCCAGCCTGGAAGACGCGCAAGCGCTGTCCGGATTGAACGACCCAGATGCCATTCTGGACTGGTGTCATGCCTTGGGTGCGAGGCACGTGGCGCTGAAACTGGGTGCCCAGGGTGTGTTCGCCAGCGATGGCACACGGCGGCAACGCATTGCTGGCCACGAAGTGCGCAGTGTGGATGCCACGGGCGCCGGGGACTGTTTCTCCGGTTCGCTTCTCGCCCGCCTCGTTGCCGGCGATGATTATTGGAAAGCGGTCCGCTACGCTAACGCTGCCGCCGCGCTGGCCACCACGGGATACGGCGCCGTGGCGCCTTTACCCCGTCCAGACCAAGTCATCGCATTGCTGGCGGACGCCTAGAAATTCCACGCCACGTGTGCTCCGATCGCATGGTCCGGACTGCCCTCCGCGATCCCCTTCAGCACGTAGCCTTGCAGCTTCATGTTGGGATTAACGCGAAAAGTCACGGAAGCGGTGAGGTCGAATTGCTCCTTGCTGAAGGCGGAAGCCGCCTCGCGCTAATTCAAGGACAATCCGCCGGTGAACCGTTCGTCGAATTTGTACGTACCCCCCACAAAGCCGAAGAATACGTTGTCTAGCGGGATGGCCTCCGAATCTCCCAGTATCGCGTGGCCGAGGCCCGCGAACAACGTGAGTTGCGGGGTATAACTCTTGTACGCTTCAGCCTGGAAGCTCACATCGGTCTCGCCCGTGCCAAGTCCTTTATCCTCGTCCGCCGTGCCGAATTTGATCTTGCCGGTGATATCCAAGTTAATGCCCTGCGTGCCGTGCAAAGGCAAGGTATAGGTCACGGCACCGGCGACGTCCGCCATGCCTGACTCAGTCGTGCGCACGGCAGTGCTTGGCGTTCCTGGATTTCCTTTCCTCCTTCCTTTCACCGCGCCCACTTGGCCTACATTGGGGATCACATCGCCGGGACCTTCTATCCGCAGATAAGGGAGCGTACCTTGAAAGGTCCAGGGACCGGTTTCGTACTTGGCGGTGAAGGGAATGTAGAGGATATTGGTATCGGAAACCTATCCGTAGTCGCCTCTGCTGTACTCCATGCCAACACCCACTTGCGTGGATTGGCCCGCGCAATAAAGCGGAGCCAGCGAAAGGCCTGCCAACAGCGGCAGGATGATTTGTTTTTGCGTCATTAGAGGTCTCCTATGAATGGGCGAATGAATTAGTGGCGGCGCTCGGAACGATCGGGGCGCTGGGGGCGCTCTGGACACTCCACTCTCGCGGCTCTTTCCGCCTTCTCTACTCGCGTCGTTTTATCAGCGCTGGCGGTCTTGTCGCGCCGGGGAGACTTGGCCCCTTCCGAACTCGACCGGGGCCCCGCGGAGTCGCTGCGCTTCAACTCGCCAACCTTGAGTCCCAGCGAGTCCGCGATGACGCCCCAACCCTTGCCTTGCGCCCGCAGGCTCAGAACGCCCGCAAGCGTTTGAGTTCCCGAAGCAGTGGTAATGCTCCCACCCACGAGCGCCGCTTCCAATTGCGAAGGAGTGGGACCGGCGATTCCCGATTTGGCGAGCGAGATCCTCGCCATGGCCAGCGCAAGATCCACATTACCGTTACCCATGGTCTTGGTGGGAGGCGTGAAAGTCACGGTTTGCGCACCCGAGATCAATTTCACCTCACGGCCGGTGCGCAACCCTTCCACCAACGATTGCGCGTTTTCCTTGGAACCTGCGAGAGCGGTGTATTCGCTCACCATTCGCTCCACCGGTACACTGTCGTCCGCGAGCAGCGCGCCCTGGTGAACCATGAGCAATGCCGTGAAGGCCATCGCACCCAGCACCATGAATATGTAGTTTCCGGTCAATCGAAACATCGGCATTCTCCTTTACGAAGCTGTGTATCGGCATACGTGGCATTCTAGGGGCGAGGAACAATGCTTCTTGCGTTTCGGAACCGGTTCCTGGCAAAGTGTCGCCGAAAACAACACAGCGTTCTCCCATGACCTCTCCCATCGTCATAGCCCATCGCGGCGCCAGCGGTTATCTGCCAGAGCATACGCTGGCCGCCTATTTCGTCGCCATCGAACAGGGGGCCGACTATATCGAACCCGACTTGGTCATGACCAAGGATGGCGTGTTGGTCGCGCGCCACGAGAATGAAATTTCCGGCACCACCGATGTCGCGCAACATCCGCGCTTCGCCAGCCGCAAGACCACGAAAACGATCGACGGAGAAAAATTGAACGGCTGGTTCACCGAGGATTTCACCCTCTCCGAACTCAAGCAACTGCGCGCGATGGAGCGCATCCCGCAACTGCGGCCCGGCAATACGCGTTTCGACCGCATGTTCGAGATCCCCGCATGGGAAGAAATTCTATCGCTCGCGCACGACCTCAAAGTTCGCGGAAGCCTTGGCGGTAAGGTGGGTGTCTATCCGGAAACCAAGCACCCTTCCTACTTTCAGAGCGTCGGTTTGCCCATGGAAGCCAAGCTGGTGGAGACGCTCCATCGCTTTGGCTACGCAGGCCGCGAGGGCCGGGCCTTCATTCAATCCTTTGAAACCGCGAATTTGAAAGCTCTGCGCAAACTCACCGAGCTGCCTCTCGTGCAACTCATCGACGACCAGGGCAAACCTTGGGATTGCGTGCTGCGCGGCGAGGACACTACCTACGCGCAAATGACCAAACCCGGAGGTCTTCGGCAAATCGCCACCTACGCGAACGCCATCGGCGCCAACAAAAATCTGGTGATCCCCCGCGCGCCGAACCGCCAACTCGGCGAAGCCACCCCCCTAGCCGCCAATGCCCATGCCGCGGGGCTCAAGGTCCACGCATGGACTTTCCGCGCGGAGAACCATTTCCTGCCAGACAATCTGCGCAGCGGTGGCGAGGCATCCCAGCAAGGCCGCTTGCAAGACGAAATTGCAGCCTTTCTCGCCACCGGTTTGGATGGTGTGTTCAGCGATCATCCGGACTTCGCGCTGCGCGCTCGGAGGGCAGCGCATGGAAGGCAAGATTAGTTGGGCGGTGCGTTACTGGACTGCCGGAAATCGACCCACACCTACCTGTGCCGATTTCCTGGTCGACTGTCGCGTAATGCCTATACTGTGCGAACATCTTTCGCGAGGAGATATACGATGTCGTCACAATCAAGAGCCACAAGAGAGAATCAGAAGAAGCTGTCCGACGAGCGTCTGCAAGCGCGTCAAACCGTCCTCGAGAAACGAGGAATGGCCCCCAACGAGTTCAAGAAAGACAAGGTTTATGAGCACTTGAAGGCCAAACATCAGGCTGTCGCCAAAGCCATTGCCGCCATCGACGCTAGCCTCACACGCAAAGAGCACCCCGAGGCAAAGGACGCGAAGAAGGCGGCACCAGCGCCTGCCCCCACGGAGAAGAAGCAGAAGAAGGAGAAACCCGAAAAGGCCGCAAAGGCCGCTCCCGCTCACTCCGGCGAGTAGTCAGCCCGCGACTGGCTCGTCTTTCCGGCAGCATCCATCGCACGCCTTGCTTGGTCGGAAACGGTCAGTCACCCGGCCCATCAACGTTCCGGCGCTCGGACTCCGCGGCGATGACCTTCGCGCCGAGCTCATGACGGAGCAGACGCAGTACTTCTCCGGTGAATATCGCTTTGACCTCGTTCCTGGCGCGGGGCATTTCTTCCAGATCGAGAAGCCGAGCACGTGACACGACTCATTCTTGGCTGCTTCGATTCCGTTATCAGCGGCCGTTCGATGCGCTTTTCGGGCTGGTTGGCGTCCCAAAATTGGGGCGGTCTGCTTTGGAGATCGCTCGCCGCGTTTGCGGCATCGAGCTATGGCCGCTGCAGCTTCAGACCGGTCATTTCCAGCGCGAATTTCGGAGGTCGTGAGAGTCTGGAGTTGGCCGATAGACAGGCCCTATCCGCATATGGCCGCCTCCCATTGCCTGTGGAGGTTGCCCCGAAGGCAAAGGGAGATGTGACCTAAAGCAAGATAATATAGCCCGCGCCCTTGCAACACAAATCAATGCCACAATATACCTTCATCGATCTCGCTTTGGGACCGTCCTGGCGGATCACCCTTTCGGTGCCGCTCCGGTCTCTCCCATCGTCTAGCTAGATGCTCAGCGCAATCCTGCGCGAGTCAATGCACGATTTGGAGAGCACCATGCCTACAGGTAAAGTCAAGTTTTTCAACAGCGCCAAGGGATTCGGCTTCATTCAACAAGATGACGGTTCCAAGGATGTGTTCGTACATATCTCAGCCGTGGAGCGCTCGGGGCTCGATACCCTCAAGGAGAATGACGCGCTGTCCTTCGACCTTGAAAAAGGCGACAACGGCAAAATCGCGGCGGTCAATCTGAAGAAGGGCTGATATGCCATCACCGGAAATGCCGGTTTCCGGTTTCTAATACAGCATCACATCATCCGCCCGCGCACACCCGTATTTAGGCGCGCGGAGCGGCTGTAGTTATCATAAGGGTCGCAACCGTGGCAAAAGAGGAAGTCATCGAGATGGAAGGCCTCGTGAACGAGGTGTTGCCCAACACGCAATTCCGGGTAACGCTGAGTAACGGGGTGGGCATCATTGCCTACGCTTCAGGGAAGATCAGGAAGCACCGCATTCGTATCCTGGCGGGCGATAAGGTGACCTTGGAAATGTCGCCTTATGACCTGACCAAGGGCCGTATCAATTTCAGGCACAAGGAAGAGGCGGCCGCACCCCGCACGCCCATGAACCGCTCCTGGAAACGCTAACACCCGCTTGCGTTCGCGGCTACAAGCGAACGCGTCCGTGATAGCCCGTCAGCTCCAGATACCCAAGGCCAATTTCTAGTCCGTTGCGTTTCGCACGCACGGCACCTTCCCAGTACACCGTCCCCGTGCTGGCGCGCGCATCGAGTTCTTGATCATCCATGAGCGGTTCGAGATCCAACTCGAACTCACCCGCCCTTACGCGCATGGCAACCGGATAGTGCGCGCCGGTGCGTGGCGAACGCCAGCGGCGCGTGGGAGTGAATGCGACCCCATCCCTAGGTAGGATCTTGGTACGCCCCGCCGCATCGCGATGGCTCCCTCCCGCCCAATAGGTGTTGCCCGCCTTATCTCGTAGCCGGAAAAACATGAGGGCGCTGCCGTCGTGTAGATTCACTCCAGCCCAATCCCAGCCAACCGCTTCTTCCGCCAGCATTTCGCTGGACCACTCATGGTCCAGCCATGCAGTACCCGTCACTTGCAGCCGGCGGCCTTCCAACACTACCGTTCCGCTGGCATCCATGTGCGGCAAGCTGTAGTAGTAACTGGCTTGACTGGGATGCGGGCCTTTGCGGCTGAATCCCCCGTCTCCTTGCAACAGCACCGGCTGGCGTGGCTCGAAAACCAGCGCAAGACCGAAGCTACGCGCGGCGATGGCCGCCGCGTAGCGGGAGCCGTTACGCTTCAGCGACCATCCGTCCAGCGCCACATTCGTATCGCCTTCTTTCGCGAAAGCGAGCCCAAGAACTTCGCGTGCCGCTCGTTGATCGTGGAAAAGTCTTCCATGCTTGGCCTGCGCGATCGCCGCATGCGCGAAGATGAGTTGCTTGGGAGCGAACAGGCTGGGATTGTTCTCCTGAACGCGAGGCCGGTGCCGAAAGAAAGTGACCTGCACGCCCAGTTCCTCGCCGGTCTGGGTGCGCAGCCATCCGGTGATGTACCACCATTCGGTGCGAAAGGCAGGGTGCGCGCCGTGATCCTGGGGAAAACCAAGTGGCTGCCGTGCGATGACCTGATCATAGCTACCCGCCGGAGCGACGATCGATGCTAGTAAAAACAGAACGCCGAAATGACTAATCGCACAGTGGTTACATTGCATGCGATTTATGGCGCTACGGCTATGGTCTAGGATCACTGTAAGCAGTGTCGGAATCCTTTACAGTCCATCGCCTCAGATCCTTGTTTAATCTCATAAGAACTTGATTGTAAGATATAAAATATATATGGCGCAAATACTGCGTTATCGGAACTATCCACACCATGGCGCAATATAGATTGTCTGCGGGTCCGATATCAAACACATTGAAGGAGAAGGAAAATGAAGTCCGGATTATTGAAGCACACCACAATATTCCCCGCGATAATTGGAGCACTGATGTGTCAAAGTGCATACGCAATCCTGGTAACGGGGAATACCAACGCGACGGACTTGGGCAATGCGGTAGCCACAAGTGGGGGAGCAGGCCTGACCGTGCTCAGCTCCACGCTGAGCGGAAACACTTCGGGCAGCGCTGTGTCGCGCGGTACTTATACCAACGCCTCCGGTACCTACAACATCGGCGATGGGATCGTCATTTCCTCAGGCAACGTGAACGACTATAGCGACGGCCCTAACACGAGTACGGGTAATACTACCAATTATTCAACCGCAGCCACGGCCGCCCAGCAGTTATTGCTGAATCAGGTATCGGGCCTATCTAACTATCTTGACGTTACGCAACTGGATGTGACCTTCACGACCACCACCGGAGAAGTATTCTTCAACGTAGTGTTCGGCTCCGACGAATTTCAGGAATTTCAGAACAGCCCCTTCATCGATGCCTTCGGCCTGTTTCTAGATGGCGTTAACATCGCCGTGTTCAACGGCAAGCCCATTAACATAAACCATCCGGATATGGCCTTTAGGGCTGGCACCGAGCTCGATGGAGTCCTACCTGGAAGCGGCGGCCCCATGCTGTTTTCCGGCACAGGCTTGGATATCACCAAACAACATACCTTGACCTTTATCCTTGCAGACCGTGGTGACGGCGCTTTAGACAGCACGGCCTACATTGGTGGCTTAGGCGGTACCGCACCTCAGGGATCTGTTCCGGAGCCGACCACTCTAGCACTGATGGGCCTAAGCTTGGTTGGTCTTGGTGCTATGCGCAAACGGAGAACCTAGAATCCACTGTCGGAATTCTTTACACTCAACGGCGGCCAAGGCCGCCGTTTGTTTTTGGGAATTCGAACGAGAGACATTATCTCGACGGCGCGCAGCGGTGATCTATTACCAGTCATGTTTCACCGCCCGCACCACGTCGGCGCCCATGGCATTGCGTGCACTCCACCAGCTCGTCAGCGTCGCCAGCGCCAACAAACTTAGTGCAAAGACCGCGAGGCCCATCCACGGGATGAGTACCTCCATGCTCCAATGGAAGGACTGTTTGTTAACCACATGGATAAGGATCAGACTCATCACCCATCCCAGGGCGGCCCCTACGAGAATGCCAACACCCGTGGTCATCGATCCTTCCACGGTAAGCAATCCTCGAATCTGAGAGCGAGTGAGTCCGAGATGGCGCATCACGCCGAACTCGCGTTTGCGCGCCAGTACCAGCGCACCCACGCTGCTGGACAACCCTACCAACCCGATGATGACTGCCACCGCTTCCAGCGCGTAGGTGATGGCGAAGGTGCGATCGAACACGGATAGGGAAATCTCACGAAGCTCTCCGGGCGACGCGGTCTCCAATGCACCACCTCCTGGCAAGCGATGAATAGCCGTGCTAACCGCCTCCAAGGATCCGCCGGGCGCAAGCCATAGTGCGAACTCGTTGACGCGCCGGTCGCCTGTGATTTGCGCGTAAATCCCGCGGTCCATCAAGAGCGCGCCTTGCTGGCGCGCGTAGTCGCGCCATACGCCAGCAACCGTGAAAGCCACGAACTTTTCCCCGATGGGGAGAGACAGGGAGTCACCCGTCTTGAAACCGTAGAGACCGGCGGCGGCTTCGCTCACCCAAAGAGCGGGCGCGCGTGGTTCGCCTGATTCGGGCGCCTTCCCTACCACCGGAAGAACATCCCTCGAATCCGCGCCCCAGGTGTCGCGCGCGAGGAGCGTGACGCGGGGCCGGCCCGCCTCAAGCGCGATCTGCTGGCTGCGTTGAAACTGCACGCGCCTCACACCTGGGAGGGTTCGCACGGATTCTTGCAACTCTTGGTCAAGAAACGCCGAATCGTTGTACTTGACTGTTCTCACGTACAGGTCCGCGGGCAATACGCGATCCAGCCAGGTCACCAGGGAATCGCGAAAGGAGGCGACCATGATGGCCATGGATACCGTGAGGCTCACGGCGGTCACGGTGGCGGCAAGGCTGAGCGAAACCTGGCGCAAGGAGCCGCGCAACTGCGCCACGGGCAAGAATAATCCTAGCGGCAGGCCAAAGTTCGCCCAACGCAACGAGAATTCCGCCAAACGCGGGAGCAAGGCGATCGTTCCCAGCAATAAGGCGGCGATAGCGGCATAACCGAACACCGGAAGCCCGCCAATGGGAGGCAGAAAACTCAAGACTGCTCCCGAGACGAGTGCTGCCCACCCGGCGAGGGGACGAATGGATGCACCAGTTTCGTCGCGCAGGCCCTTCAACGCAGCGGCCACGGAAATCTTCGCGCTCCGCAACGCAGGCCCCAGGGCTCCGGCAAGTGCCGCGAGAATTCCGCAAAGGATCATCGCGAACGCGATGCCGTGGGAAAATTCTATTTGCGCATTGGCCAGCGGCCGCGCACCGGAACCCAGATCCCCCTGCGACCATCGCAGTACCAAGTTCGCGGCGGCGGCGCCGAGCAATACGCCGGCGACCCCTCCCAGCAAACCGATGGCCAGGGCTTCCAGCAGCAAGGAATTTCTTATCTGCGCTCGCGTGGCGCCGAGCGCGCGCCACAGCGCATGTTGCGCCGAGCGTTGTTCCACCGAGATGGATTGAGTCGCGTAGACCAGCAAAGCCCCGGTGAACAATGCCACCAAGGCCAGCACGCCGAGATTGACTCGGTAGGCGCGAGAGACCTGGGCCACGCTGGATTCGGTTTTCCGCGCGGTTGCCACGTACACTCCTGGCGGCATCAGGCGCTGCATCGCTTCGCGTGCCGCTTCCGCATTCACTCCTTCGCGTAGCTTCATATCGATTCGGTCGATGACACCGAGCCGCCCGAATAGCTGTTGCGCCGCGCCGATATCCATGACCGCTAGTGGAGTTTCGCTAGCGGCGCTACCAGCGATGCGTAGCGTGACGATGTTCGTACCAGCTTGTACCCGAAGCTCGCCGCCCGGCCACCTCTTGCGCGCGGCGGCGCTCAAGAAAACGCGATCATCGCGTAGCGATGCAAGCATATCGGTCTCGTCCGAAGGCAAGGGCAATAGCGCGGGTTGCACACGGGATACGCGGAAAACATCGAGAGCCAGCAATTTGAGCGGCTCATCCTGCCCTGTGACCTTGACTTCCAATTCCAGCGCGGGACTGGCGAACTCCACTTCGTCCCGGCTTGCGAGCAGGGGGTAGAGTTCTTCGGAGAATCCCGCCCTGGGGCCGCGCACGATGAGATGGGCCTCGCCGGAAAGCTCGCGCGTGGCGCGCACGAATTCGTTCTTGGCCTGGCGGTTGATGAGTTGAATGGCGCAACCCAAGGCCACCCCGAGAGATATAGCCAGTAGCGCGATGGCGAATCGCAAAGGGTCTTGGCGCACTCCTGCGAGAACGAGTTGCGCGGGCGGGCTATGCCGGAACAAGGCCCGATCCCGTGAGCATCATCACTCTATCGGCCCGCCGCGCCGCCAGTTGCGAATGGGTGACCAGAAGCAGGGTGATACCGGCCTTTCGCACGCAATCCTCCAAGACGTCCAACACGCGGACGGCCGTTTCGGGATCCAGATTCCCCGTGGGTTCGTCCGCGAGAATCAGCGCGGGGCGATGCACGATGGCGCGTGCGATGGCCACACGCTGCATTTCGCCTCCGGAAAGAACCGCGGGAGAATCCGAGGCACGCTCGGGCGCGATGCCCACTTGAGCCAGCGCTTCCCCAGCGCGCGCCAAACTCTCGGCGCCGGAATGCCCGAGCAATCGCAGCGGCAACGCCACGTTTTGCGCAATGCTCAGGTAAGGTAGTAGATGAAAGGCTTGGAACACGAAGCCGATTTTTTCTCGCCGGAGCAAGGTCATCTCATCCTCGCCGAGCGCGGTAACATCGGTGCCGTCCAGGAGGATTCGGCCTGAATCTGGCCTGTCTAGTCCGGCCACCAGATTGAGCAGCGTGGATTTGCCCACGCCAGATTCGCCCATCACGGCAATGAATTCTCCCCTGCCCGCCTGGAAACTTAGGGAATCCATGAGCCGCCTTCCACCGGGGACGGATTTGCTGACGCAGTCGAGGCAGAGCATAGGTGTGCATAATAAATGCTCTTCGGCGGCCATTGAACCGAAGAATCGATTGATGGAACCTTCATGACGAAACGCACGGTTGTCATCGCCCTCTTTGTTGGAGCACTTGCGGCGTGGATCATTTCCGCACCCGCCCGCACTGGCGCTCACCCAGGCGCCCTCACCGCCGACGGTGGCCGCTACTTCGGCAAATTGGCGAACGGCAAGCTGCACGGCCAAGGCCGTATCGAATGGGAGAACGGCGCCTTCTACGAAGGAGAGTTCGCCGAGGGTTTGTACTCTGGCCGCGGGCGCTTGCGATTGGCTTCTGGCGATGTTTACGAAGGGCAGTTCAAGAAAGGGCTGATGGAAGGCCCGGGCCGCACGCGCTATTCGGACGGCGATACCTACGCTGGAGAGTTCCGCTCAGGACGCATGCACGGTAAAGGGCGCTATGAGGATGCCCGGGGAGATGTTTACGAGGGAGAATTCGACAAAGATAAATTCGCCGGCCAGGGCCTTCACATCCGAAAAGGCGGCGGCCGCCACGAAGGCCGCTTCGCCAACTGGCAGCCCGAGGGACCGGGCCGCCACACCGATGCCATGGGCCGCGTCTATGAGGGCGAGTTCGCCAACGGAGAACTCAACGGCCGGGGCCGCTCGGATGGCAAGGCGGCGGGACGCTACGAAGGCGAGTTCAAGAACTGGCTCTTCCACGGACAAGGCGTCCTTTACCTTCCCAACGGAGATGTCTACCGGGGAGGCTTCGCCGATGGCCTCTACGACGGCGAAGGCACGCTCACTTACGCCAAGCCAATTCCCGGTGGCCGCACGCAAGATAGCGGCATCTGGCGTAACGGGGAACTGGAGGATGCGGCGCGCGAAAAACTAGATCTAGCCAACAGCGAAGCCGCGCTCTACAACCAACGCGCGCTGCTGGACAAGGCGTTGAGCGCCATCGAGGCGAGGGATGCGGGAAAGATCAACTTGTACATGCTCTCCGTCGCCGGTGAAGGCACGCAGGAAGTATTCAGGCGCGAAGTGGATTTCGTGACGGATTTATTTGGGCGCCAATTCGGCATCAAGGGCCGCGCGCTTGCCTTGGTCAACAGCCGCAACACGGTGGCCACGCACCCCATGGCCACGGTCACCAGCATTCGCGAAGCCCTTCAGGGCATCGCCAGACGCATGGATAGGCAGAAGGACATATTGTTCCTGTTCATCACTAGCCATGGTTCGAAGGAACACGAGATTTCGCTGGGCCAAGAGAAGATAAAGTTGCGCGGCCTGCCCGCCCAGGATCTGGGCCAGATGCTCAAGGAGACGGGAATTACCTGGAAAGTCATCCTGATTTCGGCTTGCTACAGCGGCGGTTTCATCGATGCCCTCAAGGACGATCACACCTTGATCATGACCGCCGCGCGCCGCGACCGGACCTCCTTCGGCTGCGCCGACGAAAACGACTTCACTTATTTCGGGCGCGCCTTTTTCAAGGAGTCGTTGCCCGCCAGCACCTCGTTTCAAGACGCCTTCCAACGCGCGGAGAAATTAGTGCGGGAGTGGGAGCGAAAAGATCTGAGCGGGAACGGCCGCGCCGGCGAGGAAGAATATTCTCTCCCTCAAATATTCAATCCCGCGCCGGCGGAAAGGTATTTGCGGCGATGGTGGGCACAGGTGCAAGCGAGCGCCCGTGCCCCGGAAGGTCGCGCCGCCCGCTAATGCGCTTCCTTGCTCAAAGTGGGAATGGGCACTTCGGGTGTCCCAGGCAGCGCGGGTTTAAGGGGTTCCTTCACCGCATCCTCCGGATCGCTTACCGTGCGCATCAGCAAGGTGTACATGGTGGGAATGATGAAGAGAGTGAAGAACGTTCCCAGCAGCAACCCGCCGACGATGACCCAACCGATGGCTTGGCGCGCTTCCGCGCCCGCGCCCGTGGACACGGCGAGAGGGATGGCGCCCAGCACCATCGCGGCAGTGGTCATCAGGATGGGACGGAGCCGCAAGGTCGCCGCTTCCACCACCGCGCCGAACTTCTCCGCGCCTTGGCGGCGCAGTTGGTTGGCAAACTCCACGATCAATATGCCGTGCTTGGTGATGAGGCCGATCAACATCACCATGCCGATCTTGCTGTAGATGTTGAAGGTACCTCCATTTCCGAGGCTCAAATTGATCTTCATCACCAGCAAGGCGCCCGCCCAGGCGAGCGGCACCGTGAACATGATGACGAGCGGACCGGCGAAACTCTCGAACTGCGCGGACAGCACGAGGTAAATGAACAATAGGGCCAGCCCCATCACCAAGTACATTTCTATTCCGGTTTCACGCAGTTCGCGCGATTCCCCATCGAGATCGGTGCGCGTGCCCGGCGGCAACACTTCGGCCGCGACCGCCTCGACGTGCTTGAGAACCGTTCCCAGGGCATAGCCTTCGCCCACGTTGCCATTGATGATGGCGGCCCGGCTCTTGTTGTAGTGGTTGAGTTCCTTGGGCGCCACGACTTCGCGCACCGTCACCAAATTGGAAAGCTGGTGCAGCGATCCGTCCTTGCCGCGCACGTAAATGGAGGTGAGATCGGAGGGCTGGCGCCGGTTGGCGTCTTCCACCTGCACCACCACGTCGTACTGCTTGCCCTCGCGCTTGTAACGCGTCACGTCGCGGCCCCCCATCAGGGTTTCCAAGGTATGGCCAATGGTTTCCATGGAAATGCCTAGATCCGAAGCCTTGTCGCGGTCGATGTCCACCTTGAGCTGGGGTTTGTTGAGTTTCAAATCCGTATCGAGCCCGGTGATACCCTTGTACTGGCTCAGCTTGGCCATCATTGGCTTTACCACGCCAGACAACTGCTCGTAGCTGGTGCCGTAGATCACGAAGTTCAATTTCTTGTCCAGGAAGTTGCCTCCCAGCGATGGCGGATCCTTGGTGAAGGACAGCACGCCCGGCAGCCCACCGAAGAGCCTGGGCGTCAACTCCTTGCTGATCTGCATCTGGCTCTTTTCGCGCTCGCCCCAGGGCGACAGCACCGAGAAGGCGATGCCGATATTGACCGGATTCGGGCGCTCCAGTCCCGGCGCTACCACGGCGAACATGGTTTCAATTTCCGGAATCGAGGTAGCCATGGCTTCCACCTGGCGCATGTAGCGGTCGGTGTACTGCATGGTGGAGCCTTCAGGCGCGATGACGAAGGCCATGAACATCCCGCGGTCTTCCACCGGGGAGATGTCGTCGGTGTCCTTCAAGGACCAGAACAAGATGCCCATGCCGGCGATAACCGCGACATAGACCGCGACCATGGCCCATCTCGCCCTCAGGGTGGCGCGCAGCATGCGCCGGTACAGGTCATTCATGCCGGTGAAGAATCTCTCCGTGGCGTTGTACAGCGCACCGTGCTCGCCGTGTCCCTTCAGCAGCCGCGAACTCATCATGGGCGTGAGGGTCAAGGCCACGAAACCAGACACGATCACCGCCGCCGAAACCGTCATGGCGAACTCGATGAAAAGCTTGCCCGTGCGCCCCGTGATGAACACCAGCGGCATGAACACGGCGGCCAGGGTAATGGTCATGGCAATCACCGCGAAGCCAATCTCCTTGGTGCCCTTGAGGGCCGCCTGTATGGGAGACAAGCCGCGTTCGATATGGCGGTGGATGTTCTCGAGCACCACAATGGCATCATCAACCACCAGCCCCACCGCCAGCACGATGCCAAGCAGGGTGAGCACGTTGATGGAAAAGCCTATCGCGTAGACGAAGAAAAACGCGCCGGTCAGCGACACCGGTATGGTCACCGCCGGAATCAACGTGGCGCGCGGGCTGCGCAGGAATAAGAAAATCACCAAAACCACCAGGGCCAAGGCTTCCAGCAGCGTCTCGAACACCGAAGCGATGGAAGACTGGATGAAAAGAGAGGTATCCACAGCCACCTTGAGGTTCATACCCTCGGGCAAGGTGGTCTGGAGCTTCGGAATCACATCCTTTACAGCTTGCGCGATTTCCAAGGTGTTTCCCGTGGACTGTTTCACCACGCCCAGCCCCAGAGCTTCCTGGCCCTTGATGCGCACGACTTTGCGGTTCTCGTAGGGCCCGGGTGCGGCGTGCCCCACGTCGCGCAGCCGCAGAGGGTAGCCGTTCACTTCGGCGATGATCATGTTGTTGAACTGCTCGGCGCTCTTCAGGTCCGTTTCCGCCAGCACCGTGAACTCGCGCTCCGTGCTCTCGATGCGCCCGCCCGGCGAATCCAGGTTTTGCCGTAATAGCGCGTCTTCCACGTCCTGGGCCGTCAGCCCTTGGGCGGCAAGGCGCTCTCGGTCGATCCAAACCCGCATGGAGTATTTGCGCTCGCCCCCGATCACCACGGTGGCAACGCCGGGCAGTGCCTTGAGCGGATCGGTCAAGTAGCGATCGGCGTAGTCGGTCAATTCCATGGCGCTGTGGCGGTCGCTGGTGATGGCGATCCACATGATGGGCCAGGCATCGGCTTCGATCTTGTTCACCACGGGATCGGTCACCGCGCGCGGTAGCTGCGCCTTCACCCGCCCCACGCGATCGCGCACGTCGCTCGCGGCGGCGTCCACGTCGCGTTTGGTCACGAAGGTGACGGTGATCTCGCTCACCTCTTCCTTGCTCTTGGACTTGATGGTCTTGATGCCCTCGATGCCTGAAAGCGCGTCTTCTATGGGCTGGGTGATG
The DNA here is from genome assembly GCA_009693245.1 of Betaproteobacteria bacterium. Lineage (NCBI taxonomy): Bacteria > Pseudomonadati > Pseudomonadota > Betaproteobacteria > Betaproteobacteria bacterium. The sequence goes on from SHXO01000012.1 coordinate 21,474, forward strand.
ACACTTTCCACCACCTGCGAAGTGGCGCCTTTGTACACCGTGCGCACGGACACCGTGGGCGGATCGATCTTGGGGTACTCGCGCACCGCCAAGCGCTCGAAGGAGATCGCGCCGATGAGCACGATCATCAGACTCATCACCGTGGCGAGGACGGGACGCTTGATGGATAGATCCGATAGAACCATGGTGGGGTCTCCTGCTTGGAACTTACGTCTTGGGTTGCGCCGGCTCCTCCGCCGCAACAGGGGCCATGACGGACACCGGTGTACCCGGAGGCATCATCTGCAGCTTCATGGCGCCCTCCGTCACCACTTGGTCCTCAGCGCTCAAGCCGCTGACGATCTCCACCTGGCCAGGGCGGCGTGCGCCGATCTGGACCTGGGTGATTTCCGTGGCGCCGCCTTTCTTGATACGGTAGACGAAGGCATCCTTGCCCTGGGGAACGATGGCTTCCTCCGGGATAATGAGCGCACTGGTCCGGCTTTCCAGCATAACGATCACCCTGGCGAACATGCCAGGTTTGAGTTTCGCCTCCTGGTTCGGCACCTCGGCACGCGCGCGGACGGTCCGGGAACGCTCGTCCACCACCGGCTCCAAGGCGTATATACGTCCGGTGAAGCGGTCGGCGGGATAGGCATCCACGGCCACGGCGACATCCTGGCCTTTCTTGAGCCGGCTGGCGTGAGTTTCCGGTACTCGAAAATCGAGCTTGATGGCGCTGATTTTCTCCAGGCGAACGATATCCTCGCCGGCCTTGACGTAGGCGCCTGGGCTGATCAGACGTAACCCGACCGTGCCATCAAAAGGCGCCACGATAACCGTTTTTGCCAGCCTCGCCTGTTCTTGCTGCACGCGGGCCTTGGCCCGCTCCATGTTGTTGCGCGCCACATCGAGCGCTTCCTGGCTGATGAAAGCCTTCTCGAACAATCCGCGCGCGCGCTCATAGCGGCTGTTTTCCGTGCGTTGGTCGGCTCTGGCCGCAGCAAGGCCCGCCTCCCGTTCCGAGTTATCGAGGGCCACAAGGCGCGCGCCTTTCTTGACAGCTTGGCCTTCTTGGAAGGGTAAGCTCACCACGCGGCCATCGATCTCGGAGCGAATGATCACGGATTCATCGGCTAGTAAGGTACCCACCGCGGTGAGCTCGGTGCTGAAGGTCCCTACCTCGACGTGCGCTGCCTTGACGGGCAATCCGGAAGACTTTGCGCCACCGCCAGGTGCGGCTTTACCGTCCGTGGGTTTGGCTTGGGCCGCAGCAAGATCGTCTTTCTTGCCACATCCAAAGCACAGGGCCGCGCAGGCGATTAGCGCGATTAATGTTGGATTGCGGGTCATGGTCGCGTGCACTGCCTTCAAAGAGCTACGGGTCGGTCGTCGTAGTCATGCATCCGCAGGGGATGGGCGCGACACCGATAGCAGCAGAAAATTACAAGTATGACCAGTTTAGCTCAGTTTGCCGTGCTCCGGTCTTATTTGCGCGAACGCGCCGGTCCGCTACGCACCGTTGGGCAAGCCCGGCGCATGAGAAGCGCCTCCTGCGCCTGCCGTTGCGCTTCGATTTCCGCGTGCACCTCGTCCATATCCAGTTGCTGCATCCTCGCAAGCAAGGCCTCCAGCCCCGGCGCGGTGGGTTGAACCGGCTCGGCGTAAAGAGCGCCCCGGTCGCGAAAGATGAGTAAGTAGGGCGTTTGCACTACGCCAAACATGGCGAGAAGGCCGGGGATTTTCGTACTGTCCACCGCCGCCAGCGCGCAGGGCAAGGCTGTACGCTCGCACACCCGCGCCAACCCTTCGAGTTGCTCCGTGGCAAAGTTATCCGGCGCGTGAATCAGCACCACGGCCATGGCCTGCTAGGCGATGAAACCCTCGAAGTTCGCTTCCGTGACGTCGTTACGCAAGATGGCCACCTCCTCGATACCTATCGCGCGCGCCCGCGCATGGGCGATCCGCGATCCCGTGAGCCTTAGGGCGTTGGCGCTACGCCGGCGAGCCTGCCGCCGCTGGGGGGCTGGTTTTTTTTCCTTCCTCGATCTCCCGGTGGACGGCTTCCATATCGAGGGCCTTGGCTTTGCCGAGGATGTCCTCGAGTTCCTGGGGCCGCAAGGCCCCGGCCTCGGAATAGAGGATCACGTTGTCACGCAAGATCATCAAGGTGGGAATGGAGCGAATGCCGAACATGCCGGCAAGCTCTTGCTCCTCTTCCGTATTCACCTTCCCGAATACCACGTCCGGGTACTTTTCCGATGCCGCCTCGAAGGTGGGCGAAAAAAACCGGCACGGCGCGCACCAGGGCGCCCAGAAATCGACCACCACCATGGCGTTGCTGCTCGCGGTACGGTCGAAATTGTCCTTGGTTAGATTGACGGTGGTCACTGCGGCTCCTCGGATCGCTAACCCCGAGAAGAAGTTTACCTCCTAAAACGATAAACCTTATTTGGGGCTCGGCTGCGAGTCTGTGGGTCAAGATAAGCCACGCGCGCGCGAAGTACAAAGTCAAAGGGTTGCGATTACGCCTTGTGAGCGATCCGCAACCCTTTAAATAATGCGCGGTTCCGAACCAGGGTCAGGTCAGCCGGCGTGCCCGCCGCTCGGCCACCAACCCTGCGAGACTGAGCGCCATTAAGCTCACGGTCCCTGGCTCATGGACAAAGTTACCATTCCTGATTTGAACGTTGCCAGCAAGAGTAGTTGGAACGCCAGCCGCGTCGGTATCAACCACAGTGAGCCCACCCACCGCGCCAAAGGAATTGTGTGTCGGATCGTTCATGTCGGAGTTAGTCAACCCCGGAAACAGCGCTGCTCCCGCGACTGTCAGCGCATAGGGTGCCGATGTCGCAACTGACGTCACCACCACCGGGAGGAACCCAAAGAGATCCGGATTCGACCCTAAGGTATCGTCTAAACAAAAACCACTAGCCGGAGAACACTCGGAAAGAGCCAGTAGGCCACCACCTGCATTGATGAATGTCGCGATGTCCGTCTTTCGCGCGATGAGCGCGTCCAATTCCGCCTGCTTCAGCATGCCGCCGAAGGAGGAGGCGATAGCGATGGCTTCGTAGTTCGATAGATTCGCGCTTGCAAATCCCGCCGCATCCACCCAGTCATACTCCACCCCGAGGGTCAGGAGTATGGCGTTCAGGCCGTCCTCTCCAACAAGATGGCCTGGCGTCGGAGAATCAAAGCTCTCCACCCACAAAAACTTGGTAGTTATGTTGGTGTAAACCCCCCCGGTGACAAAGCTCAATCCAGCTTTCAGTAGGTTCTTGGCTCCTAGGCTGCTCCGGGCGTGAAAGTCCGGATCATGCCCCGTTAGAAATACGGGACCGGCAGCGGCTGGGGCCGTTGCCAGCGCCGACAACGCAAACGCCAGGGCAGTAATCTTTGTCTTTAGATCGGTCATGCTGAAGTCTCCTTCTTTCAGTTATGCGTGACAGCCGCCGACGCTACATCGGCAAACTTCTCTGAGCGAAGATATTGTGGACGCACCTCACTCTTCCTGAGGCCACTGCAATAATGGAGCCACCTGATCTAAGAACATACACATCAACGCGTTACGTATGTGGGTCCTCTGCCTGTGTAAATTCAGCCGACACCTGAGTTCTCGGTTGGATGGACCACCTAGGCCGATATTAATCGCACTAGATCAGCCGATTCGAGACCAAGGCTCTGATAACGCGACAGATTTACTCACGGGATGAGATACCGGGCAACCTTTCCTGTTCGCCAAGACACGCTAAATCAGGTGTAAAGAAAGCCGACAGTCATTGGATTCCCTATCCATTCGGCAACATTGAGAGCTTCCCAGCAATAATGAATACTGGATCACGCGGATGAAACAACTGGCACGCCGGAGTTGGCGGGAAAACGCCCGAAGTGCAACAGAATCGCCGGCAGGACCAACAAGTTGAGCAAGGTGGAGGTGAGCAAGCCACCCACAATGATGCTGGCCATGGGCCCTTCGATCTCGCGGCCGGGCTCGCCACTGCCCAAAGCCAATGGCAGTAAGCCAAGCGCCGTCACCAAGGCTGTCATCAGGATGGATGGCAAACGCTCGGCCGCACCGCGTAGCGCCGTCTCCGGCCCCCAGGGTAGTCCTTCCACTTCCACCAGATGCTGGTAATGCGACACCAGCATGATGGAGTTGCGAAGCGTAATGCCGAACAAAGTAACGAATCCCACCAGCGAGCCCAAGGTCATCCAGCCTCCGCCCGCCAGCACTGCCGCCACGCCACCGATCAAGGCGAAGGGCAAGTTCAGAAAAGTGATGATCAAGTTGCGCAGATTGTTGAAGGCGATATACAGCAGCAAGAAAATTCCCATCCCCGCGATGGCCGAGTGCACGATCAAGTCCTCGCGGGCCTGGGCTTGCGCCTGCGCCGCGCTGGAATAGACCGCGTAATTGCCCTTCGAGAGCCTGGCGTCCCTGGCGATGCGCTCCTTCGCGTCCTTCTCGAATTGGGCGGCATCGCGTTCTTCGATGTTCGCCGTCACCGTCTGGATGCGGCGCCCGCCCGAATGCAGAATCTTGTAGCGCCCGCCGGTCACGCCGATGTCGGCGATTTCGTTCAAGCGCACTAGCCGCCCATCGGCCGCTTTGACCTGTAGCTGCCCCACGTGCCCCACTTGGTTGCGCAGCTCCGGCGCGAGTACGGCCACGACGTCGATCACTCTCGCGCCTTGATAGACCTGCCCCACGCGCGCGCCGGCGTAGGCCGCATGGATGGCTTCCAGCACATCGAGACTCTGCAAACCCAGCACCGCCAGACGCTCCTGGCGCAATCGTATGGTGAGTTGCGGCGTGCCGGGTGGCGCTTGCAGTTGCACGTCGCGCGCGCCCGGCACCTGGGCCAGTACGGAGGCTACCGATTTGGCATCGTGATCCAGCAAGTCCAAGGAATCCCCGTGCAAGCTGACCACAAAATCGGCGGGGAACCCGGTGATGGTCTCACCGATGCGCTCCGTGAGAAAAGTGTTCACGCCAAAAGTGACTCCAGGGAAACTCCCCACGCGCTCGCCCGCAAGCGTGGCGCGAATCTCCTTCAGCACGCGCTCCTGTTCATCGCCCCCGAGGGGGCCGATCTCCACTTCGTACTCGCTATAGTGTGTGCCGAAAGTATCAGCGCCATTGGGTGCGCGTCCCACCCACTGCGCCACGGACTTGACCCCCTTGATGTCTCCGATGGCCTTGGCGATGCGCTGGCCGATGCGCAAGGACTCTGCCTCCGCGGTACCCGGCACTGCGGTGACATGGATGATGTAGTGTCCTTCGCGCAAGGCCGGAATGAACTCGCCGGATAACAGCGGCAGAACGGCCATGCCCGCCGCGATGACCACGAATACCGCGCCAATCAAGCGCCCCGGAACCGCCTCGATCCTCCGCAAGACTCCGGCGTAACGCGGTTTCAGCCAGCGCACGAAAGGCGGATCTTCCGGTTTGAGTGCGATGCCGCCCAGCAACAGATGACACAGGGCCGGTGTGAGGCTGACCGCCACCACGAGGGAAGCGAGAATGGCGAAGATATAAGCGAGGCCCAAGGGCGCGAAAAGTTTTCCGGCAATGCCCGAGAGTGTCAGCAAGGGCACGAACACGAGCGCCACGATGAAAGTTGCGTACAACACGGAACTACGCACTTCCATGGAAGCGTTCAGTACGACCTGGGAGACCGGTAGAGGATTGGCCAAGGCCATGTTATTTCGCAAACGCCGGAAGATGTTCTCCGTGTCGATGATGGCATCGTCCACCACTTCGCCTAACGCAATGGCGAGGCCCCCCAGCACCATGATGTTCAAACCCACGCCGAAGTAATCCAGTATCAAGACCGCGCCCAAGAGTGACACCGGAATCGCCGTGGCGCAGATGAAGGCCGTGCGCAGGTTATATAGAAACAAGAATAAGACGGTCATCACCAGAACCGATCCGATGAGTAGATCGCGTTGCACGTTACTCACGGCGGTTTCGATGAAGTTGGCGGGGCGGAACAAACCGGGATGCAGCGTGATGTTTTCCGGCCTGATGAGAGGTTCGATCTCGGCCAGGGCTTTCTCCAAGGCAAGCGTCACCGCCCGCGTGTTGGCACCCAATTGCCCCTGAATGAAGAGAAACACCCCTGGCGTTCCGTTAATGGCGGCGGCGCTGATGGAAGGCGCGGGCGCGGCCACGACGGTAGCTACGTCGGAAAAGCGCAACATCTGGCCGTTACGCAACGCCAGTAGAGAACGCGCGAGTTCCTCGATCACGGCGGGCTGGCCTTGCGCGTCCAGCGTGATGTGCTGGTTAGGGCTTTGAATGAACCCGGCGGGGACCAAACCCGTGATCCGTTTCGCGGCCTCCGTCACTTCGTTCAAGGTCACGCCGTGCTGAACCAATCGCGCCGGGTCAGCCTGGATTTGCCATTGCAGAACTTCGCCGCCGAAGACATTCACCTCCGCCACACCGGGCACCGCCATCAGGTGCGGCCGGATGGTCCAATACACCAGCGTGCGGATATCCATCAGCGTACGTTTGGCCGAGGTCAAGCCCACGCCCAACACGGTGCTGGCGGAAGAAGTGAGCGGGGTGATGGTGGGATGCGAAACACCCAAGGGCAGTTGCAGCCCACTCAAGCGCTCTCCCACCATCAGGCGGTTGCGAAAGACATCGGTATTGTCTTCGAATACCACCGTCACGACCGACAAACCGGGAATGGATTGGGAGCGGATCACTTCCACGCCCGCCGTGCCCGAGAGCGCATTCTCGATGGGCTGGGAAACCAGCCGCTCCACCAATTCCGAGGACAGGCCCAACGCCTCGGTCTGTATCACCACCTGGCTGGGAGAGAATTCCGGAAACACGTCCAGGTTCGCGCGCCCGAGAACGTAGAGCCCATAAACCACGATGGTGAGCGCCAAGGCCACCACGACGCCGGAATAGCGGATGGATTGGCGAACGATGAACGAGATCATTGGTTATTGAGCACTCCAAAATACATGACTGAACTTCCATTCAAGATCTTTTCCCTCATCCCCACCCTTCTCCCGGAGGGAGAAGGGCTATTTGCTTCCCTCTCGCGGCGGGAGAGGGACTGAGGGTGAGGGAAGAATCGGTCCTGAATTACGAAAAGACTAATAGCTGAACCGATGACTAGCTCGCTGCGCGAATGCAACGGCGTTTTGTCTCCGGCCGCTCGCGTTGCTCGCTTAACCTTGGCTGCGCAAAGGTTAGCCTTCGACGAAACGATGACTAGCTCGCTGCGCGAGCTAGTCATCGTTTTCTTCCCGTATCTGGAACTTCTGCTCTTCCGACAGCAACAATTGCGCGCCCCGCACGACCACCTTCTCGCCCGCTTCGAAGCCTTCCGCGTTGAACCAGCCGCCGCCAAGTTCTTCCGTGGTATTCACTTCCTTGCGCACGAATTTATCGGACTCCTCCTGCACGTAACACCACGCCTTGCCGCCGTGCCACACCACGGCGGCTTGCAGGACGAGAACGCCGCTGCGTTCCCCGCCGCCGGTTTCCAGGCGCCCGGCCACGCGCATGCCCACGCGCAAGTCCTTGCCTTGGGCCAAGTACAAAAAGGTCGCGCCCGATAATCCCGTATCGGGATGGTGGCTTGGCGACACGTAGCGCGCGGGCCGCACGCCGTCGCTAACACCGATGGGGCCGATCGTCATCTGCTGCTTGGAGGCATTCTCGCGAAGTTGGTAGGGCAGTGAGATCTGCACCAGCACCTCTCTCTGGCTGCTCAAATTTTCGAACGTTTTTGCGCGCGGATCCACTGCCAAGGACATCAATTTCTCTCCCCAAGCGGAGCGCACGCTTTCGCGTAGGGTGTTGGTCGTTTGCTCCACGGCCGCGAGCTTGGCCTGTTCGCTTTGCCATTGCGTTCGCGCCACGATGACGGCACGCTCGGATACGTTGCGGTCATCGGCGTAGAGACGTTCCAAGCGCTGGTGCTCGCCCTGGGCGCTGGCCAGGGCGATGCGCTGCGTTCGCGACTGCGCCAAGGCAGCCAGGTATTGGGCGCGCAGTTCGAATAGCGGTTGGGGGTTCAATACCACACCAAAAATTTCGGCGGAGGCTTTGCTGTCCATACCTCGCAAATCCGCTGTTGCAATACCGCTCGCTTGCTGGCTTTCCACCGAGAGCGATACGGTAGCGAACCCTTCCTTGTTCCCCACGGCGGAGCGGGTCGCAACCTCTTTCTCCTCATGGCTTGCCGCAGGCTTGATCTCGTCGCGTGCGTAGAACACCAGCGCGAAAGCCAGCACGGCGATGATGAGCGCCATGCAAGCGATGATGATATGGCTGCGGGTCAATTTCATTGGCCGTAAGCCTTTCTGAACGCCGGCAGCGGTCCGCCGCGCAGGGGAACTTGCATGGCGTTTTCCAACTCTCCCAAAGCTACCAGGGCGGCTTGCCGCGCGGCCCAGGCACCGCGCGCGGCGGTCATGGATTCGAGCTTGCCCTGCACCAGGGCTACGCGATCCGCGACGCCGCCGGCGAACAGCGCCTGGGTTTCGGCCAAGCGTTTTTGCACCAACGCGGTCTGGCTTTCCACCGCCGCTAAACTTTCCAGGGATTGCCGGTAAACGGCGGTGCTGGATTCGCATTCGGCCAACACCCGCGCTTGTGCCCGCTCGAACACTTTTGACGCCACTTCGCGCTTTGCCACAGAGTGCTTGATCGCCGGTGCGTTACCCAGCGCGCCAGGGAGCACAAACCCGAGTGCTAAGGACCACACCGAATCGCCCTGGTCCCAAAAATATGCCGGTGAAAGCCGCACTTCCGGGTACTGTTTGGCCACCTCCAACTTAATGGCACTCTCGGCGGCAGCGTAGGATAAAAGCTGCTGGCGCAGGTCCGTCCGATTGAGCAGCGCTTGCGCGCGCACCGACGATCCCTCGGGCGAAGCCGGAAAGGAATCGAAGCCGGTAAATGACAATACCAAGGCACGCGTAATCTCGAGCGGCACGCCCAGAGCGCCCGATATAACTCCCAGCGAACGCTCGGCGGCAAGCTTTTGAGTTTCCACCTCGCCGCGCGCCTGGGTGGCGCGCAATCGCGCCGTGGTCACTTCTCCCGTGGATGCCATCCCTTCCTGCAAGCGGCGCTGCAAGAGCTTGAGCAGCGTTTCGTTCTCTTGTGCTTCTTTCTCGAATAATTCCAGATTGCGCCGCGCGGAATAAAGGCCAAGTAGCGCATCTCTCACCTGCGCGCGCAGTTGCCAGGCGGTGTAACCAACCTCAAGTTCAGCGGTTTCCGCGGCGATCTGTTCACGTTCCACGACTACTGCCCGGCGCGAGCCGCCAAAAACCGGAATCTCCAATTCGAAGCCCAAGCTCCAAGGGGTATTGTCGCTGGCCGGCCTTTCGCTATGGTGTTCCACGCGCGGAGCGATGCCCCAGGAAGGACGCGACTTGGCAAGCTCCAAGGAAGTTCGCGCCGCGGCCGCCTGCGCTCGCGCGACGTTGAGATCGGGGTGAAAGTAGAAAGCGAGCAGCGTCAGTTCCTTCAACCCCCAGCTTTCCACGGGCCAAGCGGATACGCCGTGGGCCAGCATGTAGTGCTTGAGCCCCGCTTCCCCCGCCGATCGCGTTGCGTAAGCGGCAGCCAGGCGTTCCGGATCGATGGGCTTGGGACTGTAAGATTGACGCGCGCAGCCCGCGCACACGACCAGGAGCAGTACGCTGCAAATTCGCGCCCGCCTCATTGCAAACGACTGGCACGTTGTGGCGAGTAGCGCAACTCCGCGGTGGCCCACAGCGACAAGGCAAAGAGCAACATGGCGCCCGCCTGGTGAGTGGCCGCCAGCGGCACGGGCACACGCATCAACAAGGTGGCGATGCCCAGTCCGATCTGCACGAACGACACGCAGAGGAGCAAGTTAATGACAAGCCGCGCGGCGGGCGTCAAATCCCAACCGCGGCTCCTCCACCAAAACCAGGGAACCAGCACGAATAAAGACCACGCAATACAGCGGTGCACGAACTGCACCGCTCCCACGGTGTAGAAGAAATTCTTCCACCAGGGCGTGAGTTCGAAGGCTTCCGGCGGTACGAGGTAGCCGTTCATGGAGGGGAATGTGTTGTAAGCGAGTCCCGCGTGCGTGCCCGCTACCAATCCGCCGGAGAGCACCATGACGTAGATGAGAATGGAAAGTGCGCCCGCATGGCGCGCGAGGGGTTCCACCGGGTTCCCGCGTTCCTTAAGCAGCCCGAGAGCCGTCCAAAACATGGCGGCGAATATGAGAAACGCCAACCCAAGGTGAACGGTGAGCCGGAACTGGCTCACGCGCGGATCGTCCACCAAGCCGCTCTTCACCATCCACCATCCCACCGCGCCTTGCAATGCGCCCAGCACAAAGATGCCGAATAATTTCGGCACCAACGAGCGCTCGATGCGTTTGCGCACGATGAAGTAAAGCAGCGGAAAGAAGAACACGGCACCGATGAGGCGGCCCAACAGCCGGTGGAAGTACTCCCACCAGAAGATGCCCTTGAAAGCCTCCAAGGACATGCCCTGGTTAATCTTCTGGTATTCAGGCGAGCCCTGGTACTCCTGAAACAACTCTTGCCAATGACTTTCAGAAAGCGGCGGGATCGCGCCAATCAGAGGTTCCCATTCCACGATGGACAGCCCCGATTTCGTGAGCCTGGTCACGCCTCCAACCACCACCATGGCGAATACCAGGGCGCAGCAGACGAGCAGCCAATAGGCGATGTTTTCTCTGGAACCGCGTTGCATTACGGCTTATTCTGAAACGGTATCGTCACGCAAAGGGGTTGAATAGCTCGATCCCGCACCCATCGAAGTCCTTGGTATTACGGGTAGCCAGGGTGAGTTTGTTGGTGTGCGCGGTGGCTGCGATCAGGATGTCCGGCTGCGTCCGCGGAGAGCCCTTGCTCGCGAGCTGGCCTCGAATCCGCCCGCCCAGCTGGGCAATCTCTTCGGTAATAGGCAACACCGTGCAATGCAGGGAGAGGAACTGCTCAAACCAAGCCGAGATGCGCCGATTGGGTTTCCAGGCAAGGCCAAAGCAAATCTCTTCCACTGTTATGGCGCTTACCGAGATGTGAGTCACGCCTTGTGCCCAGAGCAGCACTTTGCCAGATGGCGCACGGCGCGCGAGTTCGCTGATAACGTTGGTATCAACTAGATACATCGTCCAGGACGTTTAAGAGGGCGTTGCGCCGGTTCTTGCGGCGGGGAAGCGTTAGCTTGTACCGCTCCTCCTTTGCCACCCGGCGTAGTTCCTCGAAGGCATCCGCGAGCGATGCTTGCCCAGATTGCTTTCGCCACGCCTCGAACTCACCGAAAGAACGCGCATCGATCACCGCCGCGACGCGCCGGTCGCGGTTGTAGATGAGCTGCGGCTCCTTGGCTGCGCGCCGAACCACATCGGAGAATTTCTGTTTTGCTTCGGCTACTTTCCAGTCCATGATCTTTTTCCGCCGGGGCGTACCATCAATTAAAGATGTCCAAGTTTATCACTTGTTATGGACATAACGCCCGAGCAATCTCATGAGCGGTTTGGGCGGTAATTGACGCGCTAATGACATCCGAGTAGTGTCTTACCTTATTAGCTTACCGTTGGAATGGAAACCATGGAAACCATCAAGACATCGAGCAAGGGTCAGATTGTCATTCCCAAGACTATTCGCCAAGCACTTGATATCCAGAGCGGGACCGAATTGAAAGTCGAGCTCTTGCCAGGGGAAGGGTTCAAGGTGACGGTCAGCCATGCCGGGCGCATGGGCAAAGTCAAGGCGCTCTCTGGCATGCTCGCGCGGCATGTGGCTGAAGAAGCTCCTGCCCTGGACGACCGGAGCTTACTCGGTGCGGTACTTCAGGACGATGCGCGCACCCGCTCCTACGGAAAAGCGAAGGGCCGAAAACGCAGATGATCGCCCTCGACACGAACCTTCTCGCGCGCTTTCTGCTCGGTGACGAGCCGGTGCAATCGGCGGCGGCCAAGCGGGTACTGGAAAATCCGGACGAGCCGCTCTGGATTCCAGTAACGGTGACGCTCGAGTTAGCGTGGGTCCTGAAGTCACGAGGTGTTCCGCGCGAGGCATGTATCGAGGCCCTGCGCACGTTGTTCGCGCTGCCGAATGTGCGGCCGCAATTACCCGGCGCGATTGCAACGGCTTTCCAGTCGAGCGATGGCGGAATCGATTTGGCGGACGCGTTGCATCTTGCGCTGAGTGCGAACGCTGGAAAGTTCCTGTCTTTCGATACGCAACTCGCGAAGCAGGCCCGCAGGCTTGGCACGTACCCCGTTGTGTCGCCGCCGTGATGAAAACCTTGCCGAAGTTGAAGGTCTAGCGCCGTTATGCACTGCCCGCGCTGCCATCACGAGACTCGTTCTGGGGCGAAATTCCGCTAAGAATGCGCCGCAGCCTTGCCGCGCTTCTGTGCGAATTGTGGCGCGGAGCTTTCCCAGGCAGCCAAGTTTTGTTTCGAATGCGCCCATCCCGCCAGCGGCGGCCAACAGGCCGCCCACTCCGCAGATCTACACCCCCACGCACCTAGCCGAGAAGATTCTGGCGAGCAGGCCTGCCTTGGAAGGGGAGAGGAAGCAAGTCACGGTATTGTTCCCGGATCTGAAGGGTTCCATGGAACTGCTGGCTGACCGCGACCCGGAGGAAGCGCGCAGGATTCTCGACCCGGTGCTGGAGCGCATGATGGAGGCGGTGCACCGGTTCGAAGGCACGGTGAACCAGGTTATGGGCGATGGCATCATGGCGCTGTTCGGCGCCCCGCTCGCACTGGAGGATCACGCCGTGCGGGCGTGCTACGCGGCGCGGCGCATGCAGAAGAGCATGCGGAGTTAGGCGAACCTAAACGGGGCCATCCATTGCTTGCTTACGACTGTCCGATCACCGTGCGCGCCTCTCGCGCGGACAAGTGCCGCTCGCACAGCGAGCCGAGTAACGCGGAGCATCCAGCAGGGACAGCTTGCGAGGGGCAGTCCTCTTTCGGTTCCAGGCATCGATGGACCTCCCATGCAGGCCATTTAGGAGGCACCCGCTACTCGATCACTTCGTTCGCCTAAACCAGTATTGTCTGCGGGAGCTTTATTCCAAGGGTTTTCGCGGTCTTCATGTTCACCTTCATCTTGAAGGTTGAAATCTCCTAGATGGGAAGATCCGTGGGCTTGGAACCGGTCAGCAACCGGTGGATGTAGTATCAGGCTCGCCGATAGTCGGCCCACGAATCCGTACCGTAGGCCAAGAGGGTATCCACGCCATCGAAGCCGTAAATGTTGATCATTGGAATCTTGTACTTGAAGCTCAACCTGCCGGTGATCTCGCGATTCACGTAAAACACCGGCCCGAAGAGGTGCATAGCGGCCGGAATTTTCTTCCGCTTGATCTGCCTGAACGCCGGTGCCGAGATCGATCTTCTGATGCTCAAGTACGGGCGGCGGATTGGCATGGAATTCAAACGGACCGACGCGCCCGCACTAACGACTTCCATGCGCATCGCGATGAATGACTTGAAATTGGATCGCATGCTAGTGGTCTATCCGGGTACACGGCGTTATTCTCTGGCACCCGGCGTGGACGTCGTGCCCGCGGCCGATGTGGCGGTGTTCGTACCCTAGATCACTCGAAAAAAGCTCCTGCACACGAAGGACGCGAAGTAACACGAAGAAAACAATGTTTCGGTGGAAGCCAATGGACGGAGAGCGTTTCTCTCTACAAACTCCGCAAGAACGCCACCACCGCCTCGCGGTCGCTCTTGGTCATTTCCGCGAAGGCCTTGCGCGAGATTTCGGCCTCGCCGCCGTGCCAAAGAACTGCCTCGGTGAAATTGCGCGCGCGGCCGTCGTGAAGAAAGGCGTTCGCGCCGTTCACCGATTCGGATAATCCGATGCCCCACAAAGGCGGGGTGCGCCAGTCGCGGCCGCTCGCCTGAAAATCCGGGCGGTGGTCGTCCAACCCTTCGCCCATGTCGTGCAACAGCAAATCCGTGTAGGGGCGGATGGTCTGGTTGGCTGCCTGGGGAAATTGTGGGTGCTCGCCGGTTTTCAGCTCGGGGACGTGGCACGCGGTGCAATGCGCTTGCGCGAACAGAGCTTCGCCGCGTTGCACTTGGGGATTGTCCAAGTCGCGGCGCGCGGGCACGGAGAGGCTTTGCAGGTAGGTGACCGTTGACGCCAGCCTGAGCGCTGTGATCTCGGGCCGGCCGGAGACCATTTGCTCTTGGCAGCTTTTCTGGATGGGCGGGCAGTTTTGATCGGGATAGAACGGTGTGCTCAAGCCCAGGTCATTGAGGAAAGCCGCAGCCACCTGCTCCTTGAGGGTGGGGTGATTGGCCTTGAGTCCGAAGCGGCCGATGACGGTTTTCTTCTGCTCCGGTTCCCACACGTAGTTGGGTCTGCCCTGGATGCCGGCGGGTTTACTGGCCTTGGCGAGCACCAGCAAAGTCTCGCTGGGAACTGCCTCCAGCAAGCCAAGGCCGATTACGGGCGGTGCAAGACGCGCGGCCACCATGACGTCGTCGCCCAGCGGGCCGTAGGCAAGATCGCTCAAGATGATTTTGGGCGAACGCAGACTCACCGCTTCTCCATCCACCAAGGTGACGGCGTGCTCGTTCCATTGCACGCTGAAATTGGCCTCGATGGGAACCACCCCCTTGACGCCGAAATTCTGTAGCTGGTCCCCGTAGTGTGGATGAGGCAACGGCCCGCCATGAGGTCCCTCGCCCTTCATGCTCACGCGGATCACCAAGTTGGGCGCGGGCTCGAAGCGCACGGGAATGTGGCTGTCGAGGGTCGGGCCGTCGGGACCGTCCAGGTTGGCCGCTTCGGTCCCCGGTGCCGCTCCCCGGCCGTTGCCCGCGTGGCACGTAGTGCAAGCCTGCGCGTTGGAAGTGGGACCGCGGCCCCATTCGGCTTGCTCGAACCAGAAGAAGGCCCAGCGGTTCTGGAACATTCGCTTACCCAAGGCGAAGGCTTCGCCTTGTTGGGCGGTCAATAGCGCCGTGGGGATGGAATAGGCGAGGCGTCCTTGTTCCGGGTTGGTGAGCACACCGCCCGAGAGCGCTTGGGCCGGTAAAGCCGGCGCGAGGGAAGCGCCGGCCGGCGCCAATGCCAGCACGGCGGCCGCTGCCCACGGCGCGCCAATCTTCCAAGCGCGAAGGGTCACTTCTGGGTTACTCCTCATCTTGAATTTCATTTACCCCACACAGTCTCCGTGGTTAAGCAGTTCGAGGATTTCCCACCAAGATCGTCGCGTTTTCCTTGGCTGGAGTCACCCGAAACCGGGGCCTTGTCCTACCGGCCGCCTGGGCGAAGAGCGCATCGAGGAACTCGTCGCTGTGTTCAGGATCGTGGTGAAATGGCACGAGGTGTTTGGTCTGCGATATCACGCCAAAGGCGAAGGTGCCGGAGACCGAACTATGCCACCAACCCACCCGGCCCTCATACTCCGCATCGGTATATTGCGCGTCATGCAAGAGCAGATCCACGCCGTGAGCCAAGGCGAATCCCGAAGTCCATTCCCCCGGCAAATGCAAGCGCTTCATGCCCAGGACCGGTTCGTGATCTGGTAGGTAAGCCATGCTCAAGCCATCGGTGGCGATGCGGTAACCCACCGTGGGACCTGGGTGGCAAACCAGGGCGGAAGTCACCTTGAAGGGCCCGATGGCGCTCTCCCCGCAGGGCACTTCGTGCAGCGTGAGCTTGCACGGCAGATCCCTCAGTCTGACGGGGAATAACGGCGGCGACAGGTAGCGCGCCAATCGTTCGCGCAAATTCTGCGTGGTGCTGGCCGGGCCCCAAATGTGGATCTCCATGCCCTCTTCGTACAAAGGCTGAAAGAAGCCCAGCCCTTGGATGTGATCCATGTGCAGATGCGTGAGCAACAAGTCCACGCGGCGCAATGTGCTCGGGAGCGCTTTACCCAGCGGCCGAATCCCCGTGCCGGCATCTAGCACCAGAGTCCAGCCTTGCTCCCAGGTGACTTGCACGCAAGACGTGTTACCGCCGTAGCGCGTGGTGTCCGGCCCCGGAGTGGCCAGGGAGCCGCGCGTGCCCCAGAAGGACACCTGCATCACGGTTTGATTTCCCAGAAGATTGCCACGGCGCCGGTGCAGCGCTGGGCTTGGCCGGTCAAGGGAAGCGCCGTGACCGCCAGGTGCCTACGCTGGCCGTCCAACCCGCGAATCCAGAATACGCGGTGGGCCGGGCGGCCCTCGCGCAGGGCGATGATAAGCGGCAATTCGTCCGGAGGAATCATACGGCCCTCCTCATCCACGGGAGTGAACACGGTGGTCCACTCGGGGGCCGCCATCTCTCCGGTATCTTCGAAGCGATGCCCCAATATCACTTCCGCCGGTTCGTTATAGAACAGCATGGTGCCCTCGGCATCCACAAGGAATACCGGCGTGGACAGATAGCTCGCGAGCTGGCGAGTGAGGATGGCCTCTATCTCGTGCTGCATGGGTTTCATGGGTGAGCCTCCTTGCGGTTGCATCACTTTCCCCTCCGTTAATGCGCGCCTTAGCCGCGATTGTACGAAGTATCCTCGCCTGGCTTGCGCGGCGGCTTAGAATCCAACCATGACGACAAGCGCACTGGGCACCTCCTTCATTCGCACGGGTAAACGAATCACGGCGGGGCTCGAAGAGTTGGGCGCGCTACATGGCCTCGCGCGCGAGCTTTGCCCAGGCGGTTTCCCGGCGGAGGAAACGCGCGAACTCCCCGCGCTCCACGACCACATCCGCCTTGGGTTCATCGATGGCCTGCGCGACCAGATCGTTCATGAACTCGGCCTGCCCCGCGCGATTTTCAGCCGCGACCGCTTCTCGGTACACGGCTGCGGGCCGGTGGGTTTGCACGACGATTTCTTCCGCTTCCCCTACGTGTACTTCGTGGTGGTCGTGGCGCATTCGGGCCGTCTGGGATTGGTGGACGAAACCAACACAGCCAAGCGCCACGAGGTAGGCGAGATTATTTTGCTGGACCCTCGCCGCAAACACGGCCTGGTGCGAGAGGGCACGAACGCCGCGCAGCATGTCTACGACCAGACCCATCGCGAGGTCCGCGATCCGGACGAGCAATTTCTATTTCTCGGCTTCGACGTCATGCGGCCGGATTTGCGCTCCCGGTTTCGCCCTCGATGATGCATTGCGCCATGGGTGTCCTATTCACAAGAGCCTTGCTTCGCGGCGAAGGAAGTCTTATCTTGGCGGCGCAATCGGCTAGGCGAGGCCCGGCCAATAGTTTGGAAAGAAGCCGTACCGCGCATGGAGGAGGAAACCCAGCGGGGCGGTAAATAATAACTTCGCGCGAGCAGGTGCCCAAGAAGCCGTGAATTCCATCCCATTCTTCTTCAATGTGGCCGCCTACGGCGCCATCTTTGTCTTGGTAGTGCTGGGGCTGGGTGTCATCGCCAGCATGATGGGCATCTTCAATTTCGCCCACGGCGAGTTCGTGTTGTTGGGGGCCTACACCGTTTATTGGTTTGACCAGCATGGGCTGCCCCCGTGGCTCGGCATGCTGGCCGCACCCCTCGTCGTGGGGGTCATTGGCGCCGCGCTGGAGCGCACGGTCATCCGGCGCTTTTACGCCGCGCCCATAGTGGCCATGCTGGGCACTTACGCCATAGGAATGGTGCTGCGCGAAGGCGTGCGCATGCTGCTGGGCGGCCAGTTCTTCAACGTCCTGGCGCCCTTCGTCGGTTCCTTCGAAATAGGCCACACCAACATCTCCAAGTGGCGCACCGCCGTGATCGTCATCACGGCGCTGATCATGGTGGGAAGCTATTTGCTGCTCGCCAAGACGCAATGGGGATTGCGCATGCGAGCCTCGTTGGAGAATCCTTCCCTGGCCCGCAATTCCGGCATCTCCACGAGCCGCGTGTACGCCGCCACCTTCGCCTTCGGGGCCGCCTTGGCGGGTTTGGCAGGCGGGCTCATGGTTCCCATTTATGCCATCAACGCGGACATGGGAGTCCCCTTCCTCATCAAATCCTTTTTGGCTGTCATGCTGGGCGGCATGGGCAGCTTCGAGGGTTCCATCCTGGGCGCCGCATTGGTGGGGACGACCAGCGCCGCGCTGCCTTGGGCCATCAAGCCCGTGGTGGCGGATGTTTTAGTCTTCTTGATCGCCATCGCGATCGTGAAGTTTCGGCCAGATGGCCTTTTGACCACAAGGAGGAGTTAGCCATGAGTAATTCCAAGAAAGAACCACCATATCAATCCCGAAGGGAGTTCATCCAACGTAGTTCGCTGTTAGCTGGAATGACCGCCTTGGGCGCGGGAAGCTTCCTGTACAACCCGGAAAAAGCCCACGCCGCCGATGCTATCAAAGTGGGCATCGCGACGGATCTGACGGGCGCTATCAGTTGGGGCGGCATTCCCAACTCGCAGGTGGCAAAGATGGTGATCGACGAGATCAACGCCGCCGGAGGTTTGCTGGGCCGGCCGCTGCAGATGGTCCTCGAGGACACGGCCACCAACGAGCAACTGGCCGTCACCAAAGTGCGCAAGCTGGTCACGCAGGACAAGGTGGCCGTGGTGTTCGGCGGTATCACGAGTTCCATGCGCAATGCCATCAAGGACACCATCGTCAACCGCGGCAAGACTCTCTACATTTACCCGCAGCTCTACGAAGGACTGGAGTGCACCAAGTACCTGTACTGCACGGGGCCTTCACCCGCGCAACAGTGCGACACGTTCATCCCGTGGTTGATCAAGAACGGCGGCAAGAAGTTCTATCTGCCCTCCGCGGACTACGTGTGGCCCCACACGCTGAACAAATACGCGCGCAAGGTCATCGAGAAACACGGCGGCGAAGTGGTGGGCGAGGAGTATTTCCCTGTCGATCACAACGAATACAGCGCCACGGTCAACAAGATCATGTCGAGCGGCGTGAACAACGTGTTCAACACTACCATTCCGCCGGGTGTCGCGGCCTTCTTCAAGCAGCTCTACGAGGCCGGTTTTCAGAAACGCGGCGGCCGCCTGTCCTGCGTGTACTACGACGAGAACGCGCTCAGCATCACGCCCGCCCACGAAATCGAAGGCTTGGCCAGTTGCCTGGATTACTTCAAGGAAGTGAATGACCCCTTCGGTAACAAAGTACAAGCGACGTACAACCAGCTTTACGGCACCAAGAACCCCCTCACTGCGGGGAGTGCCGCCACCGGCATGTGGCGCGGCATCAATCTATGGGCCGAGGCGGTGAAGAAAGCCAAGAGCATCAAGCGCGAGGAGGTCGCCGCGGCGCTTGAAACGACGAAGCTCGCCGATGGTCTGGGCGGAGGCTGCGAAATCGTACCCGGCAAGTGGCACACCAAGATGAACATGTATATCGCGGTGGCCAAGAGCGGCAAGTACGAGATCGTCGAGAAAAGCAACGGGCTGGTCGATCCGCGCGAGTGCTAGATTTAATGCATCACAATGCGACTTAGTGTCGGCGTTCTCCCTCACCCCAACCCCTCTCCAGCAGGGAGAGGGGTCTTTCCTCCCTCGCCCTCCGGGAGAGGGAACGAGGGTGAGGGAAAGCTTTTGACGCCATCGGTTCAGTTTGCGACACAGCAGGGCTAACCAATTGCCATTCCATCCGATGCCACAGGCCTTGCCGGCCTGTCCTTCTAATCCTCGCCGCCTTCTGGGGGCGAGAGGACGGCTCGTGAGATGAACGGCAAGTCCAGGAAGATCCGCGTCGCGCTTCCCGTCATCGAGGCGGTGCTGCTGGCCGCCGCGGTGCTGCTTCCGCTCGTGCTGGATGATTTTTGGATTTTGTTCACCACGCGCGTGTTTATCCTTGGACTGATCGCGCTGTCCTTCGATCTCGTGTGGGGTTACGCGGGGATCATGAGTTTTGGGCAGGCTTTATTCTTCGGCATGGCGGGCTATAGCACCGCGCTGATCGCCACCAAATTAGACGTTACATCGGTATTCATCATCGTCCCCGCCGCAGCGTTGGTAGGTTTGATCGTTTCGTTCCTGATGGCCGTATTGGTGATTCTGGGAAAACGCCAGCCCAGCATGGTGTTCATCGCATTGGGTACGCTCACCGGCAGCTACGTCGTGGAACGCCTCGCGCGCGGCTGGTCCTACGTGGGGGGGCAGAACGGAATTCCCAGCCTGCCCCGGTTAACGGCCGGCAGCTTCGAGATTACCGAGGGACCGATCTTCTACTACATGGCGCTCGGCGTACTGCTCGTCGTATACGTGTCGTTGCGGCTTCTCACTCGCTCGCAGTTCGGCTTGGTTCTCGCCGGTATCAGGCAACAGGAGAACCGCATCACCTTCTTCGGTTACAACACTCAGAACTATAAAGGCATCGCCTTCTGTCTCGCGGGGGCCATCGCGGGATTGGCGGGCGGCCTCTATGGATTCCACGAGGGCTACATCGGACCGGGACAACTCGGGCCCGTGTTGTCCACCCAAGTGGTGCTCTACACCTTGTTTGGCGGGGCGGGCACCTTGATCGGTTCGATCCTCGGCGTGGGGCTCATCGACTTGTTCAGCTACCACCTGTCCCATGTGTGGGACATGGGCTGGCCCATACTTTTGGGATTGCTACTGCTCATCGTGGTGATGTTCAGGCCCACGGGGTTGATCGGTTTCATCGTGAGCGACCGCGAGCGCATGGGCGTCTTCGGGCGCCCTGGAAAAAAAACCTCTTCGGGCAAGGATTCAAGCGAGGTCAAGACTAGCCATGAGCCTGCTTGAGTGCCGGGGTTTGACCAAAACCTTCGGCGCGCTGACGGCGCTGGATAACGCTCACCTGGACGTCCAAGCCAACGAATTTCATGGCTTGATTGGCCCCAACGGCTCGGGCAAGACAACGCTGTTGAAATGCATTGCCGGTGCCGAGTTGCCCAGTTCTGGAACCGTTTCCTTGGCGGGCGCGAACATCACCAACCACACCTCGACGCAACGTGCGCGTGCCGGATTGAGCATGAAATTTCAGATCACCGCGGTGCTGCCACAGCTTTGCGTTTACGACAACGTGTTGCTAGCACTGCAGTCGCGGGAGTCCTCCATGAACTTGATGTTGTCGCGTTCGCGCCGGAGGATGCACGGGGAGGTGATGAACACACTCGAGCGCTTTAATCTGGCGGATCGTTCCGGGGAAATGGCGGGCTTCCTATCCCATGGCGAGCAGCAATGGCTGGAAATCGCCATGGCCTTGGCGCGCGAACCCGCGCTGCTGCTGCTCGATGAGCCCACGGCTGGCATGAGCCAGCAGGAGCGCCGCGCCACGGGGGAGCTGTTGATTTCCATCAAGCGCACATGCTCCGTGCTGATCGTGGAGCACGACCTGGATTTCATCAAGGACATCTGCGATTCCCTCACGGTGCTCGACCAAGGGCAAGTGGTCGCCACCGGCCGCACGCGAGAAGTGCAGGAAGACCCGCGCGTGAAGGAGGCGTATCTAAGCCATGTCTGAGGTACTACTCCAGGCTAAGGGGCTGAGCACTTTCTACGGCACCAGCCAGGCCTTGTTTGACGTGTCGCTATCGGTGCCAGCGCGCGGCGGCGTGGCCATCCTGGGACGCAACGGAGCCGGGAAAACGACTTTGCTCAAATCGCTTTCGGGCGATCTGCATCCAAGAAATGGCAGCTTGTTTTTTAATGGCATGGAGGTTGGCGAGCGCTCCACGGAACAGCGGGTGCGGCAAGGCTTGGGTCATGTACCGCAAGAGCAAGCCGTATTCGGGGGGCTCACCGTGCGCGAGAATCTCTTGGTGGGCGCCATGGCCGATCCGAGAAAAGAAGTCCGCATCGAGGAAGTGGTGCAGCTTTTTCCCCGCTTGGGTGAGCGCATGTCGCAGCAGGCCGGCACCTTGAGCGGTGGCGAGCGTAAGATGCTTGCCATCAGCCGCGCGCTGTTGGGACGCCCAAAACTGCTGATGCTCGATGAACCCACGGAAGGCGTGTGGCATGAAGTCATCGAGGAGATCGCGCAGCGGCTGGAGGCGTTGGTGAAGGACATCGCGGTGTTGATCGTCGAGCAGCACGTTCAGTTGGCGCTGCGAATTTCGCAGTACTGTTACGTCATGGATCGCGGGCGCGTGGCCTTGGAAGGGCCTTCCAGCCAAGTGCGCGACGATCCGAATCTCATGCGCCTGCTGGCGCCCTAGTCACCTGGAAGGAGGAAACCATGGCCGTACCACCCATCACCCCCGAGCAAGTTCTCGACGCGGCGGACACCGTCGGACTATCGCTGACCGCCGCCGATGTGGATTCCTACATCGGCTTGATGAAGGGCTTCATCGATGCCTACAACGCGGTCGATGCCATGCCGGATAATTTGCCGCCCGTGAAGTACCCGCGCACGCCGGGGCGTTTCCCCACCGCGGAAGAAAATCCGCGCAACGCCTGGTACGTGAAGACCTCCATCAAAGGCGCGGCGAGTGGCAAGCTGGCGGGAAAGAAGATCGCCGCGAAAGACAACATCATGGTGGCGGGCGTGCCCATGATGAACGGTTGTTCGATCCTGGAGGGCTACGTGCCCGAGATCGACGCGACCGTAATCTCGCGCATTCTGGATGCGGGCGGTGAAATCGCCGGCAAGGCGCACTGCGAAAACTATTGCATCTCGGGCGGAAGCCATACGGGCGCGAAGGGGCCGGTGCACAATCCGCACAAGATGGGTTTCTCCGCTGGCGGTTCCTCATCCGGTAGCGGCGTATTGGTGTCGCTCGGTGAAGTGGACATGGCGCTGGGGGGTGACCAAGGCGGCTCCATCCGCATGCCCTCGGCTTGGTGCGGGATCGTCGGCATGAAACCCACCCACGGGCTGGTGCCGTACACGGGCATCATGCCCATTGAGATCTACGTCGATCACACGGGGCCCATGACCAAGAACGTCAAGGACAACGCGCTCATGTTGGAAGTGATCGCCGGAGCGGATGGGTATGATCCGCGCCAGTTCTCGCCGAAGACGCATGCTTACACGCAAGGATTGGATGCCGGTGCCAAGGGCATGCGCATCGGCGTCATCAAGGAAGGCTTCGGCAGGCCCGAATCCGAAGCTGCCTCGGACGATAAGGTGCGCAAGGCCATCGAGATGTTCAAGAAGCTGGGCGCAACGGTGGAGGAAGTCTCTATCCCCGAACACTTGGTGGCACCCGCCGTATGGACACCCATCGGCACGGAAGGGATCGCGCAGACCATGATGTTCGGCGACGGCTACGGGCTCAGCCGCCAGGATCTCTACGTGACCAGCATGATGGACAAATTGCACGGTTGGGAATTGCGCGCCAACGAACTCTCGGAAACCACCAAGATCCTCACGGTACTGGGCGTTCACATCAAAAAACACTTCGGCAGCCGCTACTACGGCAAGGCAGTGAATATCTCTCGCCGCATCGCGGCGGCCTACGACGCGGCCTTGAACAAGTACGACGTCTTGGTGCTGCCCACCATGCCCATGAAGCCCACGCCCCTTCCCCCCGCCAATGCGCCACGCGAACTCTATGTACAGCGCGCCCTGGAAATGATCGGCAACACCGCCCCCTTCGACATCACCCACCATCCCGCCATGACGGTGCCCTGCGGCATGGTGGACGGATTGCCCATTGGATTGATGATCGTGGGCAAGCACTTCGACGAGCCCAGCATCTACCGCGCCGGTTATGCGTTCGAGCAATCGTGGGATTGGAAACAAATGTGATGGTGGGTGAGGCGGGAAGCGTTAGGCGGGAGGCGTAACTACCCACAAGACAGGCCCCGCGATGCGGGGCCTGTCTTCAGAAGCGGCTCGGCGGATCGATATTGGATCATGCTGAATTCCCTTCGAGCACCTCGCCGGCGCAAATCCCAAGAACATCCGGTCGCGGCTCCCCGCCGCGCATTGGACGAGGCCACGAAGAACGAGATACGCAATCAGTTCCGGGATTGCGCCCAGCGCCTGGGGGGGTGAAGTCTCGGCGCGAATTCGGGCCGCACGCCTGGGCGAAACCTACTTGGCCTTGGATGAAACGGGCCGGCACGAATTTCTGCGCATACTGGCCTTGGAGTTCGGTCCCGACCCCAAGGAGGTGGAGATCGCGCATACGGTTTACCAATCCATGGTGGGCACCCATATGCAATGGGATGCCGAAGCAGCGCTGCGTACGGTGATGCGTTCCAAGCGCGTGCGAATCCTTACCCAATTCAACGCATTGCCCCAAGGCGTGAAATTTCTGGTGGACATGCGGGAGGATCTGCTGCGCTACGCCGGCGACGATCCCGGTTTGGCCGCCTTGGGCCGGGAGATGGAGGCGCGCCTCTCCGCGTGGTTCGACGTGGGCTTTCTGGAACTACAGCGTATCACCTGGGATTCGCCCGCGGCTCTGCTGGAGAAATTGATTGAGTACGAAGCGGTGCATGCCATAGGCTCGTGGAACGATTTGCGCCACAGGTTGGATTCCGACCGGCGCTGCTACACGTTTTTTCATCCTCGCATGCCGCGCGAGCCGCTCATCTTCGTGGAAGTCGCGCTCACCCAAGAGTTGTCGGGCAGCGTTCAGCGCTTGCTCGACGAGCACCGCCGCGTGTCCGATGCGGACAGGGCCAGTGCCGCGATTTTCTATTCCATTTCCAACACGCAACCCGGGTTGCGCGGGGTCCACTTCGGAAATTTTCTTCTGAAGCGCGTCATCGACGATTTGCGCGGCGAGTATCCCCGCCTAAGAATTTTCTCCACTCTTTCTCCCATTCCGCAGTTGTCAAAGTGGATCGAGCAGAATCCCGCGGCACTGGACGCGGCTCTCGGCCAAAGTGCGCGGCGCAAGCTCTTCGCCGAGATGGGAGAAGCCAGCATACCGGTTACCGAGTATCTTGCCTCCGGCCGGTGGGCCGGTAACGAGACCCTCGGAAAACTACTGCGCGCGCCCCTTACGCGACTGGCCGCGCGCTATCTCCTGCAAGCCAAGGAGGAGGGCCGCCCTTTCGATCCAGTCGCGCGCTTTCATCTCGGTAACGGCGCCAGGGTGGAGCGCCTCAATTGGCTGGGCGACGTATCGTCACGGGGCATGCGCCAGTCCTACGGATTCATGGTGAACTATCTCTACGAACGCGAGGACATCGAACGCAACGTGGAGGTGTTCGCCAGCGCGGGCGTGGTGAACGCATCGGGACAAGTGAGAAAACTGCTCGATGGAGCAAAATAGCCGCTTTCACCCCCACGACAAAAATGCCCAATCACCGGGCGGCAATCGCTCATTTACATCGTGGAGACTGGCAAGCCGCTCACGAGATCGTCCAGAACCTCGATGATCCCCTGGCCTACTGGCTCCACGCGCTGGCACACCGGCTTGAAGGCGATCTGGACAATGCGCGCTATTGGTACCGGCGCGCCGAAAGGACCTTCGATCCGGGCCTTTCCGTTGCGGATGAATTAGGGCTGGTCATGGCTCAGGTCAAGCCATAAGCTTTCCCATAAGGGAACCTCTAAAAATCACTCCGCACGGGGAAGGGAATATCCGGAGCGTCTGAATAAGTTGCATTCGAGATGGGGTCGCACGCAATCGTGCGGCTTCACCGGCTTGCGAGGCGGTTGTGCGGCCTTTTCATCCCCGTTTCTCTCCTCTTACCCAACCGCACACGGATTGACCCCTTGCGGGGCTAATGCGCTTTTTGCGGCACGCTTGATCAACTGCATCAGGCGCACCATGTTGTAGACCAGGTTCATCATCGCGATCTTGGCCCGTGCACGGGCCATTCCGATGGTGCGCACG
>SHXO01000013.1 GCA_009693245.1 Betaproteobacteria bacterium
CGGCTGAAAGCGACGCTTCCTTCGATGAATGTCGTACCCACAATCAAACACTCGATCCGTGTCTGCTGCCGCTTGGATGCTTCCTTCTTAAACATACTAACCTCCTATGTCATTGAGGCGGCTTGAGACGAATAAGGTGTTTCTTTGCCTGCCTCGTAGATGCGCGCTTCGACACGAGTAATTTTTGCCTCCGGCGGGACCTTGAACACCCCCTCGATGCGCTGGAAAAACTTGAACCCCAAGGTGTAGGGTTGAGTTTTCTCTCCGGGTTTTGGGAATACCAGGGTTCGCTGAACTCCTTTATCGACCAAATTGACCACTAACTCAATATGCCCCCGAAAATGCTCAGCCCGTTGTTTGGACTGAACCACCAAGAGCCGGTACCGGAACTCGCCGGGCCCGCCCGTGCCACCGACAGTTAACCGCTGAACGCTGATCCCGGCGGAGTCTCTGCTAATCGCCTGGAAAAACCCCGGCTCTTCCTTGAGTGTAGCGTTTTGCTCCGTCATGACTTTGAGTTGGTCAGACAGGGTTTGATGGGTCGCTCCATCAATCCGGACTTTTTGTTCGAGGGCGGCCAATTGCGTTCTAAGGTCCTGATTTTCCCGCTGAACTCTCGCGAGTGCCTGTTCCACGGTTTCACGTGTGGCGGCATTGGGATCGAACGGCTTGAAGGCAAAGGTTTGCCCTAAAAGGAACGTGGCCCACGCCAAACCAACCACTATCACCACGGTTATGGCTATGAGGGCCCATCGCCAATACCAAGGCAACTGCGTATGAACCGCGACCCTCGGTGCGGATATCCCGAATTTTCTTGTGGCGGTAAGAAGTGCCATTATCCTTGCAACGTCTTCATTTTCAGGCCGGCCAGCGGGCAGCGGGTCAATTACACGGGGATGTCATGGTTCACCAGTATCCATAACCAGGCCAGCAGGTCCGAGGTAGGCACGGCGCATGCCACGTTGTGCATATGCACGAGTCATTAACCCCTAAGCCGGTGTAGCCAGAACCAAAATCGTTCAGCTACCCCTGCGCTATCCACCTATTCACGATAGATACAAACAAAAAAGCCGCCCATGGGCGGCTTTTTGAGATTTGCTCGATATCTACCGCTTCGAGAATTGCTTCCGGCGGCGTGCCTTGTGGAAGCCAACTTTTTTGCGCTCCACTTCACGCGCGTCACGGATAACCAGCCCCGCCTTGCGCAGAGCAGGCTTCAATGCGGCATCGTAGTTCACCAACGCGCGGGCGATTCCATGGCGCACCGCCCCCGCCTGGCCGCTTTCTCCGCCCCCAGACACATTGACGGAAATGTCGAAGGTCGTAAGGTGGTTAGAGACTTGAAGGGGCTGGCGAACAATCATCCTACCGGTTTCTCTGGAGAAAAACTCATCTACCGGCCTTCCATTAACGACAATTCCACCCGCTCCCGCGCGCAGATACACACGGGCCACCGACGTCTTACGCCGTCCCGTGCCGTAATAGTTCTCTGGTGTTGCCATATGGATGCCTCTTATATCTTCAGTTCTCTGGGCTGCTGCGCAACATGCGGATGGTCGGTGCCTGGATACACCTTGAGTTTTCGAAACATCGCACTGCCCAGAGGGCCCTTGGGCAGCATGCCCTTGATCGCGATTTCTATCACTCGCTCCGGTGACTTGGCCTTCATCTCGGTGAAGGTGGCGGTGTGCATTTGACCTGGCTGTCCGCTATGCCGGTGGTAAGTCTTCGCCTCGGCCTTATTACCGGTCACTCGAATATGACTGGCGTTCACCACGACAATGTAATCGCCAGTGTCGACGTGGGGCGTGTATTCAGGCTTATGCTTGCCGCGAAGGCGCTTCGCGACCTCGGTCGCGAGGCGGCCAAGCACGCGATCTTTCGCGTCCACGATCAACCAGTCGCGCCTTACTTCATGGGGTTTTGCCGAAAAGGTCTTCATTGGTACCCAGCAGAGAGCGTACAGCTTTGAAAAGGGCGCGCAGTGTAATTGATTGGGTGCAATGGTGTCAAAGCCGATTATTTCGCCTCATCTGCGATGGCAACCCTTGTAATGCTGCGGCCTCTTCCCGGCCCCTACTTTTTCCCTTTTCTTTGGCCATAGCCATATTGCATAATCAAAGGTTTAGGGGATGACTCCATCCTTGGCTTAATTCCCTCTCTCAAGGTTTTCCTGATATGAATAAGCTTTGGCTCATTTTCGCACAGTGTGTGACCGTGGCGCTGGCTCTGTTACTCGTGGTCACCACTTTGCGCCCCGACCTCCTGCCAGTCCGCACGATGGGCTCGGGCAACAGCGTCGTGACGATTCGTGAGAGCGGAGCGGCGGGCTCCGGAGGCACAGCCACGTCGTCATCGGTTTCCTATCATGGAGGCGTGAGGGCAGCTGTTCCCTCCATAGTCAATATCTTTACCAGCAAGGAGATGCGGCGCCCGAAGCATCCCCTCATGGACGACCCCTTATTCCGCCGCTTTTTCGGCGAACCAGAAAGCGAGGCGCAGCGATCCTCCAGTCTAGGATCGGGGGTCATCGTGGGCGTGGAGGGCTATGTGATTACCAACAACCATGTGGTGGAGGCGGCCGACGAAATTCAAGTGGCCCTGAACGACGGCCGGCAAGCTCTGGCCAAGGTCGTGGGCGTGGATCCTGAAAGCGATCTTGCGGTGCTCAAGATCAATTTGGGCGACTTGCCCGTGGTCACCTTCGCGCAATCGGACAAGCTCCAGGTTGGCGATGTGGTACTGGCCATTGGTAATCCGTTTGGCGTGGGACAGACAGTCACGATGGGGATCGTGAGCGCCTTGGGGCGTAGCCACCTGGGAATCAATACATTCGAGAACTTCATTCAAACGGATGCCGCAATCAATCCGGGGAACTCGGGTGGGGCGCTCATCGACGCCTCGGGGCACCTCGTCGGGATCAATACCGCCATCTACTCGGGAACTGGCGGATCCATGGGAATCGGTTTCGCCATCCCCGTGAGCTTGGCGCGCCAAGTGATGGAGCAGATCATTCAATCCGGCTCGGTGACACGAGGCTGGATCGGCGTGGGAGTGCAAGACCTGAATTCCGAGCTAGCGGAATCCTTCCAGCTTCCAGATACGAAGGGCGTTCTGATCGCGAGCGTCATGCCGGGCAGCCCCGCGGCGAAATCTGGCATCCGGCCCGGAGACGTATTGCTATCGGTAGATGGGAAACCGCTCCCGGACAGCTCGGTCATTCTCAATGTCATTGCCGCGGTGGCACCAGGCAAGACAACCTCGGTGAAGTTGCTGCGCCATGGTAAACCCGTCGAGCTCAAAGTACTGGTCGGGAAAAGACCGGCGCCCCAGCCTCACGAGGAGGAAGAATAACGCACTTGCTGGGCTATTCTTGATATTCGGTACGGGCAGAGGAGGAGGAGCGAACCAGAATTGCGGCGACGATGATCCCGGCCTCGTACAAGATGCACAAGGGGAACGCCAGGAGAAGTTGGGACACCACATCGGGCGGGGTGACCACGGCGGCGACGATGAACGCCGCGACGATGAAGTAAGGACGAATTTCCCTCAGTTTCTCGACAGTCACGAAACCGATCTTGACCAGCACGATCTGGGCGATGGGAACCTCGAAGGTAACGCCGAAGGCCAAGAACATGGTGATGACGAAGCTCAGGTAATTCTCGATATCCGGCGCAACGGTGATGCTCTTGGGCGCGAACGAATAAACGAACTTGAAGACCGTGTTGAAGACGAAGAAATAACAAAACGCCATGCCCAGATAAAACAGCAAGGTGCTTGCGATCACCAGCGGAAACACAAGCTTCTTTTCGTGGCTATAGAGCCCGGGGGCCACAAAGGCCCAGGCTTGGTACAAGATGTACGGTAGCGCGATCATGAAGGCCACCAGCAGAGCCACCTTGATAGGCACCAAGAACGGAGTCACCACGCCGGTGGCGATCATCTTGGTGCCCTCCGGCAAAGCCGTCATCATCGGAAACGCCAATAGGTCGTACAAGTCCGATGCCCAGAAGGCAATGCAAAGGAATACGATCAACAGCGCGAGCAAGGCGCGCACGAGGCGGTTGCGCAGCTCGATCAAATGGGAAAAGAACGACTCGCCGCTAAATTCACTCACGGTGTTGCGCTATACACTCAATTGGATTGGAGGCAGTTACGCTTTGCGGCTGTCCGCGCCCGCGGAGGCATCTAGCCCAAGTTCTAACTGTGCAGATTGCGTTTCCACGGGGGCCGCCTCGGCGGCGGCATCCGAAGATGCTTGCTGGTAGGGCCAACCCGCCATGAGATTGACCCCCGATGCCGTTTGTTGAATGGCCTCTCCGGCCTTCTTGATTTCCTCGCCCGCGCCCGCGAGATCCTTTTGCGCCTCGCCAAAGGTTGCGGTCACGGAGCTTTGTATCCCCTTCGCCGCGGATTCGACTTCTGTCTGAATTTTCTTCAGATCCGCCAAATCCATCTCGCGGCTGATATCCGTCCTAACCTGCGTAACATAGCGTTGAAAGCGTCCGAGGAGATGCCCAGCGGTGCGCGCGACCCGTGGCAAGCGTTCGGGGCCGATCACGACCAACGCCACCACTCCGATGACGGCCAACTCCGAGAATCCAATATCGAACATGGTCGGGGCGAGGAGAACTAGGCTTTGGAACGATCAGGCTTTCGAGCGCTCTTTGACCTCGCCCTCGATGGTTTGCCCCGCCTTATCCTCTTCGATCTTGGCTTGTAGCGTTTTATCCTCCTCGGTCTTCATGCCCTCCTTGAAGCCCTTGACCGCGCCGCCCAAGTCCGCCCCGATGTTGCGCAGCTTCTTGGTCCCGAAGATCAACAACACTACCACCAGCACGATCAACCAGTGCCAAATACTAAATGAACCCATTGCTCTCCTCCTTCGCTTTCACCTTCACAAAACGCAACGCAAGAACGGTCTAGGTGCGATAAATCATGGCGGGCAAGGGCTGTTTACTACCCAGCACATGCAAATGGACGTGTGCCACTTCCTGGCGCCCTACTCTACCCGTGTTTACGATCAAACGAAATCCATCGTCCGACCCTTGCTCCTTCGCCAGCGTGGGGGCCAAGCACATCATCCGTCCCAGCGTGCTTGCGTGACGCTCCTCCACGACCGCCAGCGACTCCACGTGCTCTTTGGGAATCAAGAGGAAATGCACTGGCGCCACTGGGTGAATATCGTGAAACGCCAATACCGCATCGTCCTCGTAGACTTTCCGGATGGGGATTTCGCCGCGAACTATCCTGCAAAAAATACAAGCATCCATGCTGGCTTCCGCGCAAGTGAGGCGGGAGATAACCCCTGCCCCGAGTCCTAGGCCCTAAGTGCCGCGTGAAGCTTTCTCGTCAATTCCGGAAATCCCCTCTCTGCGCTGCAACTCGGCCAACACGTCGTCCGGGGCTAACCCGTGGTATGCGAGCAAAACCATGCTATGAAACCACAGATCGGCCACTTCACGAACGATGTGCAGTTTATCACCGTCTTTGGACGCGAGCAGGGTTTCGGCGCTCTCCTCGCCGATCTTCTTCAGAATCGCATCATGGCCCTTGCTGAAGAGTTTGGCCACGTAGGACGTGGAAGGATCCGCCTGTTTGCGGGATTCGATGGCCTGCGCCACCCGGAACAAAATGGTTTGATCGGTCATGGCGCCTCCTTCAGGGCCGGTAAATCTTCTCAGGGGCTTTGATCTGGGGATCCACCACGCTCCATTCGCCGTTCTTCAGTTCGCGAAAAAAACAGCTTTCTCTCCCCGTGTGGCAAGCGATGCCGCCCGCTTGCTCCACGCGCAACAGAATTACGTCGCCATCGCAGTCGAGGCGTATTGCCTTGACCTTTTGTACGTGCCCCGACTCCTCGCCCTTGCGCCAAAGCCGGTTCCTCGACCGGGACCAGTACACGGCCTCGCCGGTTGTTACCGTAATCCGCAAGGACTCTTTGTTCATCCAAGCGAACATCAGGACGCGGCCTGTCGCGGCATCTTGGGCGATGGCGGGTAATAGCCCCTCCTCGGTCCACACGATTTCGTCTAGCCAATCGCCACTCACAGGCGGACCTCGATTCCGCGTTGCGCCATATGGGCTTTGGCTTGCCCTACCGTGTATTCGCCGTAATGAAAGATGCTGGCCGCGAGCACGGCATCGGCGCGGCCCGATAAAATCCCTTGGGCAAGGTGATCGAGATTTCCGGCGCCACCGCTGGCGATCACGGGTATTGGCACCGCATCGGAGACCGCACGCGTGAGCTCGATATCGAATCCATCCCGTGTTCCGTCGCGATCCATGCTGGTGAGTAGAATTTCGCCCGCTCCCAGTGTACTTGCGCGCCGCGCCCACTCAATGGCGTCGCGCCCCGCGCTCTTGCGGCCTCCGTGCGTGAATACTTCCCAAGATGTCCCGGCTCGTCTCGCATCGATCGCCACCACGATGCATTGCGAGCCGACCTTGCCGCTCGTCTGCGCCACCAAGTCCGGATTGAGCAAGGCCGCGGTATTGATGCTCACTTTGTCGGCGCCCGCATTGAGCAAGCGCCGCACATCCTCCACGGTGCGCACCCCACCGCCCACGGTCAGGGGAATGAACACCTGGGCAGCCACTTTCTCGATGATGCCGAGAATTAACCCACGCCCGTCCGAGCTGGCGGTGATGTCCAGGAAACACAGTTCATCAGCCCCTTGCTCATCGTAACGCCGCGCCACTTCCACCGGGTCGCCGGCATCGCGCAGACCCACGAAATTGATGCCTTTGACCACGCGTCCTCGATCGACGTCCAGGCAGGGGATGATGCGTTTGGCCAAACTCATGGTCTTCGTTGGTAAGCTGCGCGCCCGCGCTTGGGCACGTGTGCGCTCAGGGGGTTTTGGGACTCAACTCGTCCGCTAATTTCTGCGCCTTGGCAAAATCCAGGGTGCCCTGATAGAGCGCGCGTCCGCTGATGGCACCGGTAACACCCTCGGATTCGATGCCACACAAGGCGCGAATATCTTCCAAACTGTTGATGCCACCGCTGGCGATCACGGGTACGGAAAGCGCCTTGGCCAGCTCCAGCGTCGCGTCCACGTTGACGCCAGTCATCATGCCGTCGCGCCCAATGTCCGTGTAGATGATGGCCTCGACACCATAGTCTTGGAACTTCTTGGCCAGATCGATCACGTCGTGGCCGGTGACCTTGGACCACCCATCCACCGCAACCTTGCCATCCTTGGCGTCTAGGCCCACCATGATGTGCCCAGGAAAGGCATAACAGGCGTCGTGCAGAAATCCCGGCGTCTTCACTGCCGCGCTGCCGATGATGACGTATTCGATGCCATCGTCGAGATAGCGCTCCACCGTGTCCAGATCGCGAATACCGCCTCCCAGTTGCACCGGAATCTCTTCTCCCAGAGCGCTCACGATGGCTTTGATGGCTGGCTCGTTCTTGGGCTTGCCCGCGAAGGCTCCGTTCAGATCCACGAGATGAAGCCTGCGGGCACCTTGGCTCGCCCAGACTTTTGCCATGGCGGCCGGGTCTTCGGAGAACACCGTGGCACTGCCCATATCGCCTTGTTTGAGGCGAACGCAGTGCCCGTCCTTGAGATCTATTGCGGGAATGATGAGCATGGGATGTCGTACGGTCAGCGAGGCAAGGCAAGTACGCGGGAAGCATCACGCGCGGAGCGGATTACCATACTCGTGGTTCGCGAAGCGTTATAGGGGCGGGCCGAGTGCGTGCGCTGAGAAGTCGTGACGATAAGCAAGGGCATCATACAACAGTCCGGATCTTACGTGGCGCGCCCATCCCAACTCAAGAAATTGCCGAGCAGGCGTAGACCGGCCGCCTGGCTCTTCTCGGGATGGAACTGGACAGCGAATAAATTGCTTCTGGCCACCGCACAAGCTATGCGTGAAGCATAGGTCGTGCAACCCACGATGAGCGTCTCATCGGCGGGCACCGGGTAGTAGCTGTGCACAAAGTAGAACCGCGAGCCATTGACGATGCCTTCCCACAGCGGATGCGG
Organism: Betaproteobacteria bacterium; assembly: GCA_009693245.1. Classification (NCBI taxonomy): domain Bacteria; kingdom Pseudomonadati; phylum Pseudomonadota; class Betaproteobacteria; species Betaproteobacteria bacterium. Next base: position 8,001 of record SHXO01000013.1, read on the forward strand.
CCGGGTGTGTTCCACCTCGTTCCAGCCCATGTGAGGCACCTTGAGTTTTTCGCCGCCGGGCGAACGCGCGTTAGCGGGAAATCGCACGACTTTGCCGGCGAGAAGCCCAAGGCCGGGTTGGTCTCCTTCCTCGCTTATGCCGAACAGCATCTGAAGACCGATGCATATTCCCAGGAAAGGTTTGCTGCGTGCCGCTTCGATGACCGTTTCTCGCAATCCGCGCGCCTTCAGTTCGCGCATGCAATCGGGCATGGCCCCTTGCCCAGGAAAGATCACCCTTTCGGCGGCCGCAACCACATTGGCATCGCTCGTTACTTGGACGCTTCCATGGGAGGCCACGTGCTCAACGGCCTTGGCCACGGAGCGCAGATTGCCCATACCGTAATCGACGATCGCCACGTACGACATGGGGGATACGGCTAGAGCGCCCCCTTGGTGGACGGAAGCTGTCCCTGCATGCGCGGGTCGGGTTCGGCCGCCATGCGCAGCGCCCGCCCAAAGGCCTTGAACACGGTTTCGGCCTGGTGGTGGGCATTACGACCCTTCAGATTGTCGATGTGCAAGGTAACCAAGGCGTGATTGGCGAAGCCTTGAAAGAATTCCCGGGTCAGATCCACATCGAACGCGCCGATCAAGCTGCGCGAAAAATCGATGTGGTATTCCAGTCCCGGCCGCCCCGATAGATCGACCACGACCCGGCTCAAGGCTTCGTCCAAGGGCACGTAGGCGTGGCCGTAGCGGCGTAGTCCCACCTTGTCGCCCACGGCCTTGGCGAAAGCCTGGCCCAGCGTGATTCCCACATCTTCGACGCTGTGGTGCGCGTCGATGTGCAAATCGCCCTTGGCGTCTATCTCCAGATCCATCAAACCATGGCGCGCCACCTGGTCGAGCATGTGATCTAAGAATCCGATCCCTGTCGATAATTTGGAACGGCCCGTGCCGTCCAGATTAAGCCTGGCCGAGATCTGCGTCTCGATGGTATTGCGAACTACCTGCGCTTCACGCATGAAGGAACCTGTTGGGTATGCAACGCCATTATAGGGGATCGAACGTAGCGCCAGCCGCTACGCCTTAGTGATGCAGCCGGTATTCCGCGGATTTGGCGTGCGCCGGTAAGCCTTCGCCACGCGCCAGTTCGCTGGCCACCCTTCCCAGCTTGTCGGCACCTTCGCGCGAAACCTGAATGATGCTGGTGCGCTTCTGAAAATCGTAGACGCCAAGAGGCGAAGAAAATCGCGCCGTGCGAGCCGTGGGAAGCACGTGATTTGGCCCCGCGCAGTAATCGCCCAGAGCCTCGGAGGCGTAATGGCCCAGGAAGATCGCGCCCGCGTTATGAATCTTGCCGAGCCATGCCTCGGGATCCGCCAAGCTCAATTCCAAGTGCTCGGGCGCCATTCGGTTGGCGATCTCGCAGGCCTCATTGAGATCTCGAACCTGTATCAACGCCCCACGATTCTTGAGAGATTTTCGGATAATGCCCGCTCGCGGCATGTCGTGAATCTGGCGCGCCATGCTCGCGTGCACGGCATCGATGAAGTTGGCATCCGGGCAAAGCAGGACGGCCTGCGCCACTTCGTCGTGCTCGGCTTGCGAAAATAAATCCATGGCCACCCAATCGGGATTGCCCGTGCCATCGCTTAGCACCAGGATTTCGCTGGGGCCCGCCAACATATCGATGCCAACGGTTCCGAACACCTGGCGCTTCGCTGATGCGACGTATGCATTACCTGGGCCGACGATCTTGTCCGCCTGGGGAATGCTCGTGGTTCCGTACGCCAGCGCGCCGATGGCTTGCGCACCACCGATGGCGTAGACTTGGTCCACGCCGCACAAGGCCGCCGCAGCCAGTACCAGGGCATTACGATTTCCGCCAGGGGTGGGAACCACCATGATGATCCGCGCCACGCCCGCCACCTTTGCGGGCAATGCATTCATCATCACCGTCGAAGGATAAGCTGCCTTGCCTCCTGGAACGTAGAGACCCACTCGCTCCAGGGCCGTGACTTTCTGTCCCAGTTTGTTACCGTCCCCATCGGTGAAACTCCACGACTCTTGCACCTGTCTCTCGTGGTAGCTACGTATGCGCCCGGCGGCTTGAACAAGCGCATCGCGTTGGGCATGGGGCAAGCCCGCGAAGGCAGCCTCCAACTCCGCCTTCGGGATGCACAGCGCGCCCATGTCCTGGGCAGCGACGCCGTCGAAGCGCCGCGTGTAGTCCAGCACAGCCTGGTCACCCCGGCTTTTCACATCCGCGAGGATCGCGCGCACGGCCGATTCGATGCCCTCGTCCAGAGACGCTTCGAAAGCCAGCAATCTCCCCAAGGCCGCATCGAAACCCGGCGCATCGCTGCGTAACAAGGAAACCTCAAGCATTCTTGGCCGCGGTCGCTTCGAATGCCGAGAGCAATGGAGCAATGAGCGCGCTTTTCACCTTCAGCGCCGCTTGGTTAATGATCAAGCGCGCGCTCACCGCCATGATGTCCTCCACCGCCCGCAGCCGGTTGGCTTTCAAGGTGCCGCCAGTGCTCACCAAGTCGACGATGGCGTCGGCCAACCCCACCAAGGGCGCCAATTCCATGGATCCGTACAACTTGATGAGATCCACATGCACGCCTTTTGCCGCAAAGTGCTCATGCGCCGTCTTTACATACTTGGTCGCCACCTTGAGCCGCGCACCCCGGCGCACGGCTTGGGCATAGTCGAAATCCTCCGGTGCCGCCACGACCATCTTGCAACGCGCGATGGCTAGATCGAGAGGCTGGTAGAGCCCTTCGGAACCGTGTTCGTGCAGCACATCCTTGCCCGCGATCCCAAGATCCGCGGCACCATAACGCACGTAGGTGGGAACATCGGTGGCCCGCACGATGACGATGCGAACGTCCGCGCGGTTGGTTCCAATCACAAGTTTGCGAGAGGACTCCGGATCCTCGCTCGGCCGGATTCCGGCCGCCGCCAGCAAAGGCAAGGTTTCGGTAAAGATGCGGCCCTTGGATAGGGCGATGGTGACTTGATTCACTTCGAGTTCGGCTACATAAAGGACAATTCTATCCCGCTCACCGGGTGCGCCTTATGCGCGCACCCACCGAAGGGCTTTTGGCTCCGGCCGGTTGCCCGCGAGGGGCAACCTTAACCCGCACAAAACCGCGTGGGTTAGCCTTCACCGAAAGCTCGGTCACCGGGTGCGCCTTATTCGCGCACCCAATTGACCGAGCTTTTCTTCGATACACTCATAGCCGCGGTCGAGGTGGTAGGCGCGGTCGACAAGTGTCTGCCCATTGGACACCAAGCCTGCCAGCACCAGGCAGGCAGAGGCCCGCAAGTCCGTCGCCATCACGCTGGCGCCCTCCAATTGCGAAACACCACGGATGATGGCAGTATTGCCCTCAACGTCGATCCGCGCGCCCAGGCGCCGCAGTTCCTGCACGTGCATGAAGCGGTTTTCGAAGATGGTTTCGGTCATCACCGCTGTACCCTCGGCCACGGAATTCAGCGCCATGAACTGCGCTTGCATGTCCGTGGGGAAGGCCGGGAAAGGTGACGTTCTAAGGCTTACGGCCTTGGGCTTGCCCGTCATGCGCACACCCACCCAGTCCGCGCCTTCTTCCACCTGGGCGCCCGCTTCGCGCAACTTCGCCAGCACCGCGTCCGCCAGCCCAGGCCGGGTATCGCGCAGGCGAATATCGCCCTGAGTAATGGCACCTGCCACCAGGAAAGTCCCCATTTCAATGCGATCGGGCATGACTCCATGGGTGGCCGCCCCCAGGCGCGCCACCCCTTCGATGGTGATCACGTCGGAACCTTCCCCGCTGATTTTGGCGCCCATGGCGATCAGGCAGCGGGCCAAGTCCACGACCTCGGGCTCGCGCGCGGCGTTCTCCAGCACGGTGGTGCCTTGCGCCAGCGTGGCGGCCATCATGAGGTTTTCCGTACCGGTGACGGTCACCAAGTCCATCACGATACGCGCGCCCTTGAGTCTCCTTGCCTGGGCATGCACGTAGCCATGCTCGATGCTGACTTCGGCACCCATGGCCTGAAGGCCCTTGATATGCTGGTCGACGGGCCGCAGCCCGATGGCGCAACCGCCAGGCAATGACACCTTGGCATCGCCGAAACGCGCCACCAAGGGGCCAAGGACGAGCACCGATGCCCGCATGGTGCGCACCAACTCGTAAGGCGCCACCGGAGAATGGACATTGGCCGCGGTCAAGCACACGCCCAACTTCTCGTCGAGTTCCACCTCCACGCCCATCTGCCCCAAGAGGGTTAGATTGGTCGTGACATCGCGCAGGTGCGGCACGTTTTGCACCCGCAAAGTCTCCGGGGTGAGGAGTGAAGCGCACAGGATGGGCAGCGCGGCGTTCTTGGCGCCGGAAACGCGTACCTCGCCGGTGAGGCGCTCTCCGCCTTCGATCAGCAACTTGTCCAAATTAGTTCGCTTCCCGTGCCCATTGGTCGGGCGTCAAGGTCTTCATGGAGAGCGCGTGGATCTCCTGGCGCATGCGGTCTCCCAATGCCTTGTAGACCAATTGGTGCTGCTGCACGCGGTTCTTGCCACGAAACGCCTCGCACACGATGACCGCTTCGAAGTGATGGCCGTCGCCGCCCACTTCGACGTGTTCGCACGCTAAGCCTTCCAAGATGTACTTCTTGACGTCTTCCGGTGATACCAAGGGATACTCCTTTCGCTACTTTGCTAATGGCGCAATTTGTAGCCCGTTCGAATGAGATGCAAAGTGAAGGCACTGAGCAGCACCAGACATACCGCCACGATGGCCAGGCTTTTCGCCGGGGGCACATCGCTCATTCCGAAAAAGCCGAAGCGAAAGCCATCGATCATGTAGAAGAACGGGTTCAAATGCGAAATCCCCTGCCAGAAAGCGGGCAGGGAGTGGATGGAGTAGAACACGCCGGAGAGAAATGTGAGCGGCACGATGATGAAATTCTGGAATGCAGCCATCTGATCGAACTTATCCGCCCACAGTCCGGCCACCAGTCCCAGAGCGCCGAGGATAGCACCACCGCCGATGGCAAACGCAAGCGCCCAGAGGGGATGCACCAGGGGAAGCTGAGTCAGCCACATGGTCCCCAGTACCACGCCCACGCATACCGTTATCCCGCGCAAGGTGGCGGCCAGGACGTAGGCGAGGAAGGTGGCTCCCGGGGTCAGGGGCGTGAGCAGAAGGAATACGATGTTGCCCGTCACCTTGGACTGGATCAAGCTCGACGAGCTGTTGGCAAAGGCGTTTTGCAGCAATGACATCATGGCGAGGCCCGGGATCAGGAAGGCCGTATAGCCCACTCCGGGATAGATTTCGACGCGCCCCTCCAGAACGTGGGAAAAAATGAGGAGGTAGAGCAAGGCCGTGAGCACGGGGGCGACCACGGTTTGAAACGCCACCTTCCAGAAGCGCAACAGCTCCTTGTACAGCAGGGTCGAAAATCCGCTCATGCCGCCTTGGCCATCATGCGCACGAATACTTCTTCCAGATCCGCCTGCAACACTTCCATTTCCAGCACTTCTACCGAGGCTTCCCGTAGCGCGGCGAGAGTCGCTTCGATTTCCCCATAACTTTTGAGGCTCATTACAAAACCGCCCTCCTGCTCCGCGGTGACCTTGGCGCGCAGAGCAGGCGGCAATCGAGCCTGCGCCGTTCGCAACCGCAAATGCACCCCCGGCAAGCCGCGCACGAGATTGGCCGTCGTGTCGAGGGCGACGAGGCGGCCCTGCTTGAGCATCGCGATGCGCCCGCATAGAGCTTCCGCTTCCTCCAGATAGTGCGTCGTCAGCACAATGGTGTGGCCGGCCACATTGAGTTCTCGAACGAATTGCCAGAGGGCTTGGCGCAACTCCACGTCCACACCTGCCGTGGGCTCATCCAATATGATGACCGGGGGCTTGTGGACCAGAGCCTGCGCCACCAGCACCCGGCGCTTCATGCCCCCCGAGAGGGATCGCATGTTCGCATGCGCCTTGTCCTGCAAGTCGAGGCGCTCGATGAGGTGGCCGATCCACGCATCGTTATTCCGCAAACCGAAATACCCCGATTGAATGCGCAAGGTTTCGCGCACGGAAAAAAACGGATCGAAGACCAATTCCTGCGGCACCACGCCCAAGGCCCTGCGCGCCTGTTGGTAACCGGTACGCACATCGTGACCGGCGACTCTAAAGCTTCCCTGGTCAGCGCGCGCGAGCCCCGCCAGGATGCTGATGAGCGTCGTTTTCCCCGCGCCATTGGGCCCCAGCAGGCCAAAGAACTCGCCAGATTGCACGGTAAGCGTCACACCGTCCAAGGCCTGCACACGGCCAAAGCGCTTGTACGCGCCTTGCACTTCGATGGCCGCCATGCTTTAAGCGCTGGGTAACAGATCGAGGACCTCGTACACCGAGGCCAAGCTGCGCATGTTTTGAGTAAGGTTGTGAAACCGTACGGTTCCACCTTGGCGGGAAAGGACTCGCGCCCATTCGAAGAGGATGCTCAAGGCAGAGGAATCCACTTCAGTGACGGCGGAGAGATCCACCTCGATGGCTCCGCCTCCCCGTTGCTGGAATTGCCGAAGGCCCTCGTCTCGCAACGCCGTGGCATTTCGAATCGTCACCGGGCCCGCTACCCAGTAACGGCCATCCCTATTCTCGATGGTCACTTCTTGGTTTGCGCGGCGGCGGTGCGCCTGCTATTCATCTCGGTCAATGCCTTGATGAGGCCATCGATGCCGCCTTGCTTGATCTGCTCGGAAAAAGTGCTGCGATAGGTGCTGACCAGGCTCACCTCGTTCACCGTCACGTCGTAAACCTTCCAGGCGTCCGGCGCCTTGAACATGCTGTAGTCCACGCTGATGGGGGGCGCACCGCCGGGCAAGCGGATCTGGGTCTTCACTTGTACATCGTCGTCGGTAGGTTGCAGCTTGACGGGCTTCACGTCCACCACCACCCCCCGCGCCGCCGAGTAAGCGGTGGTATAGGAGCGCAGCAGCAGCGCCCGGAACTGCGCGACGATGCTCTGCTGTTGCTCCGGCGTAGCTTGGCGCCAGCTCTTGCCCACCGCCAAGCGCGCTATACGCTCGAAATCGAAGTGCATGACGATTTTTTCCTCGATGGCCTTCGCCACCGTGGCGGCGTCCGTATCGTTTTTACTCAAAATCTTGAGGACATCGTCAGCCACGCCCTTTACCAGCGCGTCGGGTGCTAGTTGCGCGAAGCTCAGGCGCGCGAACACCGACAATGCCGCGATGCCGGCCCATACAACAAACGTTCTTCTGCTGAAATTCATTCTTACCCTCGCTTGAATTTTCCGGCTATTTCTGCGAATTACCCTCGGCGGCCTTGCTGTAAAGGAATTGCCCGATTATCTTCTCCAAGACCACGGCGGACTGCGTCATCTTCATGGTGTCCCCGTTCTTCAAAAGCAACTCGTCGCCGCCGCCCTCCAGCCCCACATATTGCTCGCCCAACAGACCCGCCGTCAGTATCGAGGCGATCGTATCCTTGGGAAACTCGTAACTCTTGCCGATGAGCATGGTAACGCGCCCCACGAACTTCTTGTTGTCGAACTGCACTTGCTCCACGCGCCCGACGACCACGCCCGCGCTCTTGACGGGTGCGCGCACCTTCAAGCCGCCGATATTGTCGAATTCCGCGATAACGCGGTAGCCGCCGGTTTCGCTGACGGAGCTGGCATTGCCCACCTTGAGAGCCAGCACGAGTAGGGCAATCAATCCCCCGGTAACGAAAATTCCCACCCATAGATCGACCGCGGTACGTGACATCTTGAGATCCTTATATTCCGGTAAACATGAACGAGGTCAGCACGAAATCCAGCGCGAGCACCGCCAAGGCGGAGGTCACGACGGTGCGCGTCACCGCGAAGGACACTCCCTCCGCGGTGGGCGGCGAATCGTAGCCTTCGAATAAAGCGATGGCCGTGACCGCCGCGCCGAACACCACGCTCTTAATAACGCCATTGACGATGTCGTAGCGTAGGTCAACATTGGCCTGCATTTGCGACCAGAAGGCTCCCGTATCCACACCGAGGATCACCACCCCGATCAGATAGCCCCCGAAAATGCCCATGGCGCTGAAGATGGCGGCCAACAAAGGCATGGCGATAAAGCCGCCCCAGAACATGGGCGACACCACGCGCGCGAAGGGGTCCACCGCCATCATCTCCATGGCGGAGAGTTGTTCGTTGGATTTCATGAGTCCAAGCTTCGCCGTCATGGCGGAGCCCGCGCGGCTGGCGAATAACAGCGCGGAAACCACCGGGCCCAGTTCGCGCACCAAAGACAGTGCCACCAAGGTTCCAAGGGCTTCAGCCGACCCGTAGCGCTTCAAGGTTTCATAGCCTTGCACCCCCAGCACCATACCCACGAACAAGCCCGAGATAATGATGATGATGAGCGACAGCACGCCGCTAAAAAACACTTCGTCCAACAGCAACCGCGGCCGGCGAAAACCGAGCAAACTTTGCGAGATTACCTGCCCCATGAAGCGTGTGGCCGAGCCAAAGCGCCACACCCCATTGACCACCTGGTGGCCAATCAGACGCACCCCGCTGTCCAGTGCTTTGATCATCGTGCCGCCATGCCAAGATCCTCGGCGTACCGCAGCGAGGGATAATGAAAGGGGACGGGTCCGTCGGGGTGTCCGTGCACAAACTGCTTCACGAAGAGATCTTCCGAACTCAGTATTTCCCGCGGCGTGCCCTTCGCCACGATGGTTCCCGCCGCCACGATATAGACATAGTCAACCACGGGCATGGAGCCGTGGATATCGTGGGTCACCAGAATCGAGGTGGCACCCAGGGCATCGTTTAGCTTGCGGATGAGGTTGGAGATGACCCCCACGGAAATGGGATCCAATCCAGTGAAAGGTTCGTCGTACATCATCAGCATGGGATCCAGGGCGATGGCCCGGGCCAGGGCCACCCTGCGCGCCATTCCGCCCGACAACTCCGAAGGCTTGAGCGCATGGGCGCCCCGCAAGCCAACGGCGTTGAGCTTCATGAGCACCAAGTCGCGAATCATGGATTCCGGCAACCCGGAATGCTCACGCAGTGGGAACGCCACGTTATCGAACACCGTGAGATCCGTGAACAGAGCGCCAAACTGAAACAGCATACCCATGCGGCGGCGCAACGCGTACAGTTCGTCATGGGGCAATTGGTGAACGACTTCACCCATCACCTGTATCTGACCGGCGCCGGGTTTGAGTTGCCCGCCGATCAAACGCAGGACCGTCGTTTTCCCGCTCCCGCTGCCACCCATGATGGCCACCACCTTCCCGCGCGGAATGGACATGGAAATTCCATTCAGAATTGCGCGAGAGCCGTAGCCGAAACGAACGTTATCGATTTCTACGACGTTATCTTGTCCTGCCGGCACGCTGTTCATTCCGCGTTGAAGGTGCGCGGCATTCTAATTCAATGCGAGCCCGCCGCCTATTTCTAGTATGCCGGTTGCATTCGAAGGAAAATCCCGGCACTGTTCGCCCCCATCATGGAAGCCCCAGAAACTCCTAGCGCGGACCGCCCGCCCGCCATTCGGTTCCGCAATACCAGCCGCCGTTACGGTGCGCACCTCGCCGTGGAGGACGTGAGCTTCGACGTCCTGCCGGGAGAGTGTTTCGGTTTGGTTGGCGGAAACGGCGCGGGCAAGACCACCTTGCTCAAATGCATGCTGGATTTCATCCCGGCACATGCGGGCGCTATAGAGATATACGGTGTTCCCTACGGCGAGACACGCGCGCGCTCCAAGATCGCTTTCCTGCCGGAGCGCTTCGTCCCTCCCTATTATCTGACTGGAGTGGATTTTCTGCGCTACATGCTCAAGCTGCATGAGCGGCCCTACGACGCCGGTGCGACTGCCGCGATCCTTGAAGGTCTGGACCTAGATCAGAGCGCGCTGCGCAAGCCCGTGCGCGACTATTCGAAAGGCATGACTCAGAAACTCGGGTTAGCCATGTGTTTCTTGAGCGAGAAGGAGTTGCTGGTCTTCGATGAACCCACAACGGGCCTAGACCCCAAGGCCCGGGCGCTTTTCAAGACGCGGATACGGGGCGCGGTGGCCAGCGGCCGCTCTGTGTTGCTCACGTCCCACTCGCTGGGGGATGTCGAGGAAATGTGCCAGTGCATGGCGTTGTTGCACCATGGACGATTGCTATTCATGGGATCGCCCCAGGCATTGCGCGAGAAGTTCAACGCGCCCACCTTGGAGGCCGCTTATCTTGAATGCATCTCGGAAGGACGAAAATGAACGGGACTATACGAGTTAACGGGCCCCGCGGATGATCTGGCACAATTGGCCTTGGTTTCGATCGAACAGGTAACCGCATGAAAGATGCAAAGAAACCCGATCTGTTGATTGTCGATGACGACCCGCTCATCACCGACACGCTTCAATTCGTCTTAAGCCGCGATTTCAATGTCTTCTGCGCCGAGTCGCGCCCGCAGGTGAAAAGCCTGTTGCGGCAACTGGACGCGCCGCCGGAACTCGCTCTCATCGATTTGGGCCTGCCGCCGAAACCGCATCAGCCGGACGAAGGCTTTCAGCTCATCACCGAATTGCTCGCGCATTCGCCGCGCATCAAGATCGTGGTGCTGTCTGGCCAAAGCGACGAAAGCAATGCCAAGCATGCGCGGACATTGGGCGCGATCGAGTTTGTCTCGAAACCCTGCGAGCCCGAGCGGCTCAAGGATTTGCTGCACAGCGCGCGCAATATCGCCACCGCCGAACGCACCGCGGAAAAACAGCAAAAGGCGGATGGCCTGATTGGGAAAGGACCCGCTGTCGAGAAACTTCGGCAGCAGATTCGGCAGTACGCCAGCCCCCCGTTTTCCGTGCTCATTGAAGGCGAATCGGGCAGCGGCAAGGAGCTTGTGGCCGTGTCCCTGCACAACCAGAGTCCGCGCGCGAGCAAGCCTTATCTCACGCTGAATTGCGCGGCCATGGCGCCTAATCTGATGGAAGCCGCTCTATTTGGACATGCGCGCGGGGCGTTTACCGGCGCCACCATCCAGCGCGCCGGGTTCTTCGAGGACACTCGGGATGGCACCTTATTCCTGGATGAAATTGGCGAGTTGCCTCTGGATTCGCAGGCGAAACTGCTGCGCGTGCTGGAAAACGGCGAATACCAGCGCGTAGGCGAAACACAGAACCGTTTCAGCCAGGCACGGGTGATCGCCGCCACTAACCGAGATCTTCGGCAAGAAGCCAAGGCCGGCCGCTTTCGCGTCGATCTTTATCACCGGTTGAGCGTGTTCACGATCAACGTCCCGCCCCTTCGCGAAATGGGCGAGGACCGGCGCTTGTTGGCGGAATTTTTCTGCTCGTTCTACGCCAAGCAAAGCGGCCTCGCGCCCTTCGATTTCGACGCGGGCGCAACGGATCTTTGGATGCGCTACGACTTTCCAGGCAACGTGCGGGAGCTTCGCAACATCGTGATCCGGCTCGCCACGAAGTATCCCGGCCAGTGCGTCGACACGGAGCAATTGCAAGCCGAACTGGATCCAGACGCCTTCACCTCGGAAAGCAGCTGGCTGGTATTGCCGCGGGAGACGGGCGCGGCTCTTGAGTCGGCCAAAGCTTACCTCCAAGCGCACAAGGATTTCAGTCTCTACGCATTGCTCCGGCACTGGGAAAAGACCTTCATCGATGCCGCCATGGCGCTGAGCAATGGCAACTTGAGCCAAGCGGCCAGGGTACTCGGCGTGCATCGCACAACCCTATATAGCCGGATGCAGACCTTTGGTGGCGGGGCGGCAAGTTCGGGCGGCGCACCACAGTCATGATGCTTCCCGCCCATGTACTACTCGTATTTTGGCCTGAGCCAACCGCCCTTTCGCATTACCCCCGACACTGATTTTTTCTTCGAGGGCGCCAATCGTGGCGCGGTGTTGGAGGCGTTGGTCTATGCCATCACCCAAGGCGAGGGCATCGTCAAAGTCGTGGGGGAAGTCGGCAGCGGGAAGACCATGCTGTGCCGGGTACTGCAGGCACGTTTACCCAAGCACGTGGAAGGCGTCTACTTGGCCAACCCCAGCGTATCGCCCGAGGAAATCCTTCACGCCATAGGCTTCGAACTACAGTTGCCCATCACTAGGGAGGCTTCTCGGCTCGAAGTCATGCATGCTTTGAACGAATATTTGCTTGGGCGCCATGCGCAAGGGCGGCAGGTCGTGGTGTTCGTGGAAGAATCGCAGAGCATGCCCATTCCCACGCTTGAAGAAATTCGCCTGCTTTCCAATCTCTAAACCAAGCAGCATAAGCTGTTGCAAATCGTGCTATTTGGACAGCCGGAATTGGACGTCAATCTTGCCCGCAACGAGATCCGCCAGCTACGCGATCGCATCACCCACAGCTTTTCCCTTGGCCCCATGCGCATCGACGATGTGCATAAGTACCTCTCCTTCCGCTTACGGGCGGCCGGCTACCGCGGGCCCGAATTGTTCAGTCCCGAGATCGCCCGCCAGATGGCCAGAGCCAGCCAGGGGTTGACCCGGCGCATCAACATCCTGGCCGACAAGACCTTGCTCGCGGCCTTCGCCGACGGAACACACAACATCAAGAAGAAGCATTTGGACGCGGCGGCCGCCGATAGCGAGTTCGCCGCCGGAACCGGGTTCCGCTGGCGCATCGCGCTCATGGCGGCAACGTGCCTGATCGTCGCAGCCATGGCCTGGGTAGGTTATCGCGCACTGAACGACACGAAAGCTCCCGGGAATGCCACGGCCGCCCCCCCGACTTCACGAAATACGCAACCCGCCGTGGCCGCGCCCGCTCCCAGCCAGCCGGCACCATCCGCACTGTCAACTCCGGCGGTAAACGCGAATTCCGCGAATTCAAGGGCCGAGGCCTTTTCCGACCCTCTGGAATCGCGTCTCTCGGCCACGCACGAATGGCTGGCCAAGACACCGGGTAATCTCCTCGGCATTCAATTGCTGGGGTCGAACGACCTGGGTTTATTACGCCGATATTTCGATGAATTGCAAAAGTCGGTTGAGCCGGAAAAAATCTTTGTGTACCGTACCCGAACAAGTAGCGGGCCTTCGGTCACACTGTTGTATGGAACCTTCTTCAACCGGGCGGAAGCATTGCAAGCCCTGGACGCCCTTCCCCCGGGGCTGCGAATCAACCGGCCGTACATCCGTACGGTCGATGGCATTCGGTTAGAGGCTGTTCTCACAAGCGGTGAACCTGGACAGCCTAATTAAACAAGGGACTGGAGAAAACGACGATGGGACCGAACATGTGTATAGGGCACCTCTAATAATTCAGCATTCTAGAGTAGTGCGTATGGAATCGATGTGATAAAAATCCTCGAAGCGCAAAGTGATCCAGAGGCCGATGAAGAAAGACAAACGCAGGAAGCAACCCAAACCCAAGCAGCCTGGATTCTTCGATGTACAAGAGCGAGCCGAGCAACTCACTCGGATGGGAGATCCGCTGGTGGGGTTTGGGTTGCTTCCCTCGCCCACCGGGAGAGGGATCGAGGGTGAGGGAAAGAACATGTCACGAAGTACGATAAGATTAAGGGCATTATTGGGGAGGAGCACAACGTGAGTGAAGCCAAAACGGTGGGCAAGAAGTCTTGGGATTTTGTTCATAACCTCGCGCAAGACGCGAAATGGACGCCGGGATTGCGGGAAATCTTCGAGTACCGCGACTTGGGCATCAAGGACGGTACCAAGGGCGACTACATCGCCCACTTGATCCGCCACAACGGTAAGAAGGCGAAGGACAAAGTGCAGGAGTGGCACGTGCACGACTGCTCATTTCAGTTTGTGCTGGTGCTCAACGGCTGGGCCACCTTCGAGTACGAAGGCCAGGGAGTGAAAACTATCCGCAAAGGCGACTGCATCAACCAGGTCCCGGGCATCAGACATCGTGAGATCGATTGTTCCGAGGATTACGAAGTGCTGGAGATCGTTTCTCCGGCCGATTTCAAGACGCGCGTGGTGGATGCGCCGGGGTAGGTTACGTTCCAACCTCGGTGTTGTGATGCGGCGGCTGGTTAAGCTCTACTTCCAGCCTCTGCGCCTCGCGTTCTCGGCCTCTTGCCGTTTACGTGACCTGGCTCTAACATCGGAAAGATTCTGTTTGTTTAGTGCCTCGTAGTTTCGGTGCGCCGCGAAGTATGGACCCAACCACCCCGCCTCATGGGTAAACGCCATGGTCCAAGCTAGATTCCGCGGAAAAACGTAGTAGTCGGTTCGGGCACATACCTCTGCGGCGGGACGAGAATCCGTTTCAATGGCACGTATGCGATCGTTCGACAGCACGATGTACTCTGGCGCTACCTGTTCTTCGTATCTTGCAATGGCCTCGGCTCGGCGCACACTTGGATAGTTCCCGCCACTGAAAACGTGCCACATAAAAGTCTCGGAGCTCGCGTTTTGCATGTTCGCGCAGAACGCATTCATCCACTGCACCGCGAGATCCGCTGCCTCTTCCGGGGAGAAGATCTTCAGCGGCTTGGTGGTGCCAAGGTCAATGGCTGAGCGTGCTTTGTTCATATGACGGGGTATCCCTCATGCCGCTTGCAGAGGAAAACTCCAGCCATGTTCCTAGCGACGCGGTGAGAGGTCCAGTCTGACGATATCGGCGATGCCTTCAACCGCCTTCGGATACCGCTCTCGTACCAGAGGGTCGTGGCCGGGGATGACGTGATCGGGCGATTCCGCGAGCGAGACTAGTTTGCGATGGCCGTCGAGCATGTCTTGCACGTTGTAGACGATGGGGAAGGGGCGGCCTTGTTCCATGTTGGCGTAGAAGTGACTGGCGTCCGAGGCCAGCACCACCCAGCCGCGCTCGGTCCACACGCGCACGGATTGGAGTCCCTTCGTGTGGCCGCCGATGCGGTGCACGCTTACGCCGGGCGCTAGTTCTTCATCGCCGTCGTGAAAGGCGACCTGGCCCGCGAAATTCCTTCGGATCAAGGTGAGCACGTCGTCCACGTCCATGGCATGGCGAAGCGCCCCATGGGTCATACAGCGGCCGGTGACGAATTCGACTTCAGCGTCCTGAATATGCAGGCGCGCGTTTGGAAACAAGTCCAGATTGCCGGCGTGGTCGTAATGCATGTGGGTGACGATGACGTCCTTGACGTTGGCGGCATCGATACCGATTTTGGCCAGACCTGCTTCCACCGAGCGTGTGAGGGTGCGGTCGCGGCGCACGCTGGTTTCGGCGGTGAAGCCGGTGTCTACTACGAAGGTGCGCCCGGATCCGACGATGGCCCACACGAAGAAATTGATGGGCATGGGTCCGTCGTGTTCGTCGCCGCCGATGAAGTTCGCGCTGGCGCGCCGTTCATGATGGCCGTACTGGACGGCATAGACTTTATAGGGTTCGAGTTTTGACATGGGCTTCAGCGCGAGTTGTAGGCGGGCGCATAGTTTAGCTTGCGGAACTGAAGGGCGTGAGGCGGAAGGCGGGAGGCGGGAAACGTGAAATGTGCGTGCGCGTGTCATCACGCTTCACCCTTCACTCCTCACGTTTCCCGCTACTTCTGTCGCGCCCTTGCCATTGCCAGAGCAAGCGCACTCGGTTCTCGCGACTCCACCACGGCGGGGCGAGACGCTGGCTGCGGAGGTTTATTCGGCTTGGCCCTGGGATCATGGCGAGGGCGAGCGTCCCGCCGCGAATCGCGTGGCGGACGGGCCGGCTCCCGGCGCTTTTCGGGCGGCGCGGCGGCGGGATCGGAAAATTTCATGGTGAGCGCGACGCGCTGGCGCTTCTCGTCCACCTCGACGACCTTAACCCGCACTACGTCCCCGGCCTTGACCACCTCGCGCGGATCCTTGATGAACTTATTGCTCAAGGCGGAGATGTGCACCAATCCGTCCTGGTGTACGCCCACGTCCACGAAGGCGCCGAAGTTGGTGACGTTGGTGACAACACCTTCGAGCATCATGCCGGGGGCCAGGTCTTTCAGCGCTTCCACACCTTCCTTGAAGGCGGCGGTCTTGAACTCGGGACGCGGATCGCGGCCTGGCTTCTCCAGCTCCTTCAGGATATCGGCGATTGTAGGCACGCCGAAGTGTTCGCCGGCGTAGCGGGCGGGGTCCAGGTTCTTCAGCGTGTTGATGTCTCCGATGATGGTCCTTACCTCGCGTTGGATATCCGCCAGGATGCGCTCCACCAAGGGGTATGCTTCCGGGTGAACGGCGGAGGCATCCAAGGGGTTGGTGCCGTTCATGATGCGCAAGAAACCGGCGGCTTGTTCAAAGGTCTTCTCGCCCAGGCGCGGAACCTTCATCAGGTCATGGCGCGTGAGGAAGGCACCGTTGGCATCGCGATGATTCACTATGCTCTGCGCGATGCCGCTGCTCAAACCCGCCACACGCGCGAGCAATGCAACGGAGGCGGTGTTGACATCCACGCCCACGGCATTGACGCAATCTTCCACCACGGCATTGAGGGCGCGTGCCAGATGCGCTTGATTCACGTCGTGCTGGTACTGCCCCACGCCGATGGCCTTGGGTTCGATCTTCACCAGTTCGGCCAGGGGATCTTGCACGCGCCGGGCAATGGACACGGCTCCGCGCAGGGATACATCCAAATCGGGAAACTCTTTCGCCGCCAGGCTGGAGGCGGAGTAGACGGAGGCACCGGCCTCGCTCACCACGATCTTGTGCGGTTTCAACTCGGGATGGCGCTTGAGGAGATCGCCGGTGAGCTTGTCGGTCTCTCGCGAAGCGGTGCCGTTGCCGATGGAGATCAGTTCCACGTTGTGCTTGGTGCACAGCGCAGCCAGAAGTGCCACCGAAGCATCCCAATCGTTGCGCGGCGCGTGGGGGAAAATCGTGGCGGTATCGAGCAACTTACCGGTGCCGTCGACCACGGCGACCTTGACGCCCGTGCGCAAGCCCGGATCCAAACCCATGGTTGCACGCGGCCCGGCGGGGGCGGCCAGCAACAGGTCTTTCAAATTCATGCCGAACACGCGGATGGCCTCGGTCTCCGCACGGGCGCGCAGCTCGCCCATGAGTTCGGTTTCCAAGGACTGGGATATTTTCACGCGCCACGCCCAACGCACCGTGTCACCTAGCCAAGCGTCGGCGGGGCGGCCTTGCTGCGCGATGTGGTAGCGCTCGGCGATGCGCGCCTCGCAGGGATTGAGCGGTGCATCCCCTTTTGGTTTTTCTTCCTCGCCTTCCAGGCGTAACGCAATGTGCAGAATCTCCTCACGCCGCCCGCGAAACAACGCCAGCGCTCGGTGGGAAGGCACATTCTTCATGCGCTCCGAATAGGCGAAGTAATCGGAAAACTTCGCGCCCTTCTCCTGCTTGCCCTCGATCACCTTGGATTGCGCGACGCCGTGCTCGCGGAAATACTCGCGCAGTGCGCCAACGAGATCCGCGTCTTCGGCGAAACGCTCCAGCAAGATCTGGCGTGCCCCCTCCAGCGCCGTCTTGCTGTCGGGAACGCCGGGATTCTCCGCATCCGCGGCCTTGAAGGCGGGCTTGATGTACTTGAGTGCCTCGTCGTCTGGCACCAGTTCCGGGTTGCTTAAAAGCGCATCGGCCAAGGGTTCCAGGCCGGCCTCGCGGGCGATCTGTGCTTTGGTACGGCGCTTCGGCTTATAGGGGAGATAGAGATCTTCCAGACGTGCCTTGTCCGCCGCGGATTCGATGTGCCCGCGCAGTTCCGGGGTGAGCTTGCCTTGCGCTTCGATGGAAGCCAGGATGGTGGTACGGCGCTCTTCCAGTTCTCGCAGGTAGTGCAATCGCTCCTCCAGTGCGCGCAACTGGGTGTCGTCGAGCCCGCCCGTGGCCTCCTTGCGGTAGCGCGCGATGAATGGCACAGTGGCGCCTTCGTCCAAGAGCGCGATGGCCGCTTGCGCTTGGGATTCACGCGCGGCGATTTCGGTGGCGATGCGATGGGCGATGGAAGATAGCATGGGATAAGGTACGGTATTTCGAGAAAAGGCGCGAACTATACAAGATTCGCGGGAAGGTCACTGCGGGCGAAGGTTTGTTGGCGCGCGGATAAGCCGCCCACGCCGGTGGTTTGAAGCCTAATCGCATAGGTAAGAAAAACGTAGAGGAGATTCAAGATGCCATCCAAGCGACTCTTAAAGGCTGACTCGCCCGCCGTGGACTCCCGCAGGAAATTCCTCGGCCGCGCCGCACTCGCGGGCGGCGTAGCGGTTGCCGGGCTGGCGGGCTGCGGCAAATCCGAGCAGCCAAAATCCGCCGGTCCAGCCGCGGCGGCCACAGCAGCGAAATCGATGACCCTGCGAATTCAAGCCGGAACCGGCGCCGGAGACCTGTTCTTCGGTTTCGTGCAGGATTATGCGCGCATTGTGTCCGACTTGAGCGCCGGAGCGCTCAAGTTCGACGTTTTGCAACCGGGTTCCGTGGTCAAGGCCTTCGACATGGCCGATGCCGTGCACAAGGGAACCTTGGATGCGTGCTTCGGTGTGCCTGCGTTTTGGTACAACAAGAATTCGGCGCTTTCTCTCTTCGGCACGGGTCCGGCGCTCGGCCACAACGGCAATACGTTCTTGTCGTGGTTCGAACATGGCGGCGGCAAGGCACTCTATGAAGAGCTTTATCGCGACGTCCTCAAACTCGATGTGACGCCGTTCATGATGGGCCCGATGATGACCCAACCATTGGGGTGGTTCAAGAAAGAAGTGAAGAGCGCGGAGGATTTCAAGGGACTTAAATACCGCACGGTGGGGCTCTCGGTGGATGTTTTCACCGCGATGGGCGCGGCGGTGACCGCGATGCCGGGGCCCGATGTGGTTCCGGCCTTGGACCGAGGCGTCATCGAAGCCGCCGAGTTCAATAATCCCACGGTGGATGCGGGCCTGGGTTTGCAAGACGTGGCGAAATTCTGCATGGTGCGCAGCTACCACCAGCCGGCCGAATGTTTCGAGGTGCTCATCAACAAGAAGACCTTCGAGGCATTACCCGAGATCGGCAAGATGGCTTTGCGCTATGCGCCCAAGGTGCTGAGTTCGGAGTTCACGTGGAAGATCATGGATGCGTATTCGCAGTCCTATCTTGACCTGCGCGATAACAAGGGAGTGAAGTTCATCGAATCTCCGGTGGATGTGCTGCAGGCACAGCTCAAGGCCTGGGACCAAGTGGCCGAGCAAAAGAGCAAGGAGAATCCCTTCTTCGCCAAGGTGCTGGAATCGCAGAAGACTTACATGAAGCGCGTGGTGGGTTATCAGATCAAGTTCGAAGCCTCGCCTTCCATGTCCTATGAGCATTTCTTCGGCAAGGCTTAAACAGACGCCGCCCGCATGAACCGTTATCTGCTCGCCGTGGACCGGCTGAACGCCAGGATCGGTAAGGCTTTCGCTTGGTGCATCGTAGGCCTTACCGCCATGGTGTGCTATGACGTGGTGGTGCGTTATGTCTTGCGTGCGCCCACCAGCTGGGGCTTGGACGTGAGCCTGATGTTCTATGGCGCCTTGTTCATGATGGCCGGGGGATATACCCTCTCGCGTAACGGGCACGTGCGCGGCGATGTGTTGTACCGCTTTCTTTCGCCCCGGGTACAGGCGTCATTGGATCTCGCGCTTTATTTACTCTTTTTCATTCCTGGTATTTCCGCGCTTGCCTGGTTCGGCGTGGGATTCGCCACGGATTCCTGGGCGATGCTGGAACAATCTCAAACCACCTCCAACGGGCTTCCCGTCTACCCGCTCAAGACCATCATTCCCATCGCCGGCGCGTTGTTGTTGGTCCAGGGCATTGCCGAGATCGTTAGGTGCGTGATCTGCATCCGTACCGGCGAATGGCCCATGCGCTTGCAAGACGTGGAGGAATTGGACATCGAGGAACTGAAAGCGAGCCTCGCGCAAGCGCAAAGCGCGGAAAAATGAAAGCAGCACGCTTCGGGTTGTTCTTCCTGGTCGCCGCCATCGCCGCCATCGTCTTACTGCTGCTGATCCCCGAGGAGATCACGCGCGGACACTTGGGCTTGCTCATGCTGGGGCTCATCGTGGTGGCCATTCTGCTGGGGTTCCCGACGGCCTTCACTCTCATGGGATTGGGCATGGTGTTCGGCTACTTCGCCTTTTACCGCGAGGGCCAGCCGGTCTTCAGCAACCCCGTGTTCGACCAGATGGTGTTGCGCACCTTCGGTGTGATGACCAACGATGTGGTGATCTCGGTGCCGCTCTTCGTCTTCATGGGCTATCTGATCGAGCGTGCCAACATCATCGACCGCTTGTTTCGTGCCCTGCAATTGGCCATGGTGCGCGTGCCGGGTAGCTTGGCGGTCGCCACCATTTTGACGTGCACGGTGTTCGCAACGGCGACGGGGATCGTGGGCGCCACCGTGACGTTGATGGGTTTACTGGCGTTGCCCGCCATGCTGCGAGCGGGCTATGACGTCAAACTTTCGGCCGGAGTAATCACCGCCGGCGGATGTTTGGGGATCTTGATCCCGCCCAGCGTCATGCTGATTCTCTACGGCGCCACGGCGCAAGTGTCGGTGGTGAAGCTCTACGCGGGCGCCTTATTCCCGGGGATGATGCTGGCTGGGCTCTACATCGCCTACGCGATTCTGCGGGCCGTCATCAATCCCTCCCTGGCGCCCAAGCCCCCGCCCGAGGAACGCGATGTGCCAGTCGGTGAAGTGGTGCGCATGCTATGCACGTCCGTGCTTCCATTGGCGGCATTGATTACCGCCGTGCTGGGAAGCATCGTGGCTGGTATCGCGACGCCCACGGAGGCGGCCGCGGTGGGCGCCCTGGGCGCGATATTGCTAGCGCTTGGGTACCGCAAGCTCACGTGGGGGCGGTTTCAGGAGTCGGTCATCCTCACCGCGCGCACCACGGCCATGGTGGCGTGGCTGTTCGTGGGTTCGCAATTGTTTTCGTCGGCCTTTGCCTTGCTGGGGGGGCAGTCGTTGCTGGAAGGGTGGGTGCGCTCTCTCGACATGACCCCGATCCAGTTCCTTCTGCTTTCGCAGGTCATCATTTTTCTGCTGGGCTGGCCCTTGGAGTGGACCGAGATCATCGTGATCTTCGTGCCTATTTTCTTGCCGCTCTTGCATCACTTCGGCATCGACCCGCTGTTCTTCGGTATTCTGGTCGCGGTCAATCTGCAGGCCGCTTTCCTGTCGCCGCCGGTGGCGATGGCGGGGTTTTATCTCAAGGGAGTGGCGCCTCCGCACGTCACCCTCGGGCAAATTTTCGCGGGCATGATGCCCTTCATGCTGATCCAGGTATTCGCGATGTTTTTGTTGTACGTTTTTCCCGCCATCGCGATGTGGTTACCCAAGGTGTTGTACTCATGAGGCGGTATCCGTGCGAAGCTTGACTCCACTCCTACTGTATTTCTGCTCTCTCACCGTGACCGCGGGCGAAGTGGTGCTCGACAACACCTACGTTCGGGTAACCCGTGATGAAATCTCCTGCCCCGCGGCCAAGGCGCCGAACTGCGGACACCGGGTGATCGTGGCCATCGCGGAGACGAGGGCTGGCGAACGAGACCTAAAGCGCGGAGACATCAGAGTTGCGCTGGACGATGAATCCGTGCCGGCACCTACTAGACCGGGGTATTTTGAAGTGGTGCTCAAGCGCGAGCATCCGCCGGCTGGCAAACCAAAGGAAACAATTCCCGCCGAGAAGAACGCTATGCTCTACGATGGGACGTGTTTTTTCGTGTTCGAGGAACGGCTGGCTCCCGGAGATACGCGGGCGCGGCATAGCCACAGCCACCGCGTGGTGATCCAGCTCAATCGCGCAACGCTACGACAGTGGCCCGATGGAATGCCGGAGATCGTGGTGGAAACAGTGCCGGACAAACCCATTTTCAACCCGCCGGTGATTCACACGGCGAAGAACATCGGCGATGTTCCCCTGCTGGGCGTGATTATCGAATTCAAGCCGGAGTGCGGGCAGGGCGGCTAATTCTCTATTCGTAACCCCAACGCCAAGTCATGCCTTTAGCGGTGAGAATCGAAAGGCTCTGCCCTGAGGAAAAGTGAATGTAAGTTTCCCTGTCCCCAGACGGTAAAAACTATCAACGCAAAGAACGCAAAGAAAATCCCCAATGGGTTCCTTCGCGTCCTTTGCGTCTTTGCGTTAAGGGGGTTGCTGTAGTTCGCTTGCAAGAAGGGGCGCTTCTTTCGCGAGATGTGGGCCGGTATTATTTTCGCCGAAAGAATTTCTGCACGCGCTTGCCGTTGTCCACTTCGCCAGTGTAGAGGTTACCCTTGGAGTCGATGGCCATGCCATGCACCCAATGAAAATCCCCCGCGTTGCGCCCTGACCGGCCAAAACTTCCGATCTCCTTTCCATGGGCCCGGGTGAGGATGTGGATCTCGTTGTTGGTTCCATCCGCCACGTACAGATATTTCTGGGCTGGGTCTTCGGAGAGCGCGATATCCCAGACGGAACCCGCGAACCTTGTCCTGGTTTCGAGGGTGTATTCCGCGACGAAGCCTCCGTCCTTGCGAAACACCTGAATGCGGTTGTTCACACGGTCGCAAACGTAGACCAAGCCATCCATGGCGATGCGCACGCAATGCACGGGCGTACGAAACTGCTCCGCCACGATGGAATCGGGGTTGTAGGGGCCAAGATCCTTGTCATCCGGGGTCTTGCCATAGGCACCCCAATGGCGCTTGTACTCGCCGCTCGTAGCGTCGAACACCACGATGCGCCGGTTGCCATAACCATCGGCCACATACACTTCGTTGGCTGCATCATCGACGATGGCAAGTGCCGGCCTGCCGAGAGAGGTGCGGCTGTTGCTGCCTTCGTTGCGGCCGGATTTGCCGATTTGCATCACGAACTTTCCGTCGTGCGTGAACTTGAGAATGTGATGATCGGCATCCTTATCGTTACCGGCGATCCACACATAATCCTTGGCGTCCACGGAGATGCCGTGTTCCCGCTTGGGCCATTCGTATCCCGCTCCAGGCCCGCCCCAGGCTTGCAGCAGATTACCTTCTGTATCGAATTCCAGAACGGCGGGCGCCGGAATGCAGCACTTGGAAGTGGGCGGATCCACCGCGGCGCCCCGCTCGTCGTCGGTGAGGCTGCGGGGGCGCTGGTACACCCAGATATGATCGTGCTTGTCCACCGCGATGCCACCGATCTCGCCGAGCAGCCACCGGTTGGGCAATGGCTTGGGCCAAGCGGCATCGACCGCAAACCGGGGGACATCTTGGGCAAAGGCAACGTGGCTGCCAACGGCAAGACATAGGGCTGCGAGCCATCCCGGCAAAATCACCGAGCGGGCCACGTAGTCGCGGGGAGCAGGGAACGAACTCAACGGGATTTCCTCCCTTCGCTCTGAATAGATACGAGAGCGCGCATCATTCCCTTTAACTCGGCCAGATCCTTCTGCTGATCTAGCAGGACGTGTTGCATTCCCTCGATAATTCGGTCCTGATTCCCAATTTTCTCCTTCAGAGTTGCCACGCCGGCCAGCCGGTCGAGAATATCCGCTAGCACGCTCATTCGGCATTGCTTCGCTTGATGGCGTCGATCTTCTTGAAGAATGCTTCAGCCCGGCGAGCGCCTAGGTCGAGGATCTCGATCATGCCGTCAATGTCGTTCTTGGCTTGGGCTGTTGCCTTGTCGAGCATATCCAGATCTTCGGCCGATATACCGAGCTTGTAGAGGTCGATGGCATTTCTGGCTTCCACGGAGACGTTCGAGTCATTCTGCTTTGCCCGCTTCTCCAGAAATTTCTTTTGACTGGGTTCGAGATAGATGTTGGTAAGGACTAGAGCCATGGCACTTTCCTTAAAATACGATGCTATATGTTATATATGTTCATTACGCGGCACTCGGAAAGCATGCCGGACCCAGAGGCTCGAAGCTCTTGTACGTCAAAATAAATTCCTGGTGGCCCAACTCTTCGGACTTGGTTTGCTCGCCATTGGCTACGCGCAAAATCAAGTCGTGGATTTCGTGGCCCACTTCGTCCAAGCTCGCGCGCCCTTCCAGGATGCGGCCCGCGTCCACGTCCATGTCCTCGCTCATGCGCTTATAGGTGGCCGGGTTCGCGCACACCTTGATCACCGGGGCGATGGCCGATCCCACCACCGAGCCGCGCCCCGTCGAGAACAAACTCAGGTGCGAGCCGCACGCCATGAGTTCGGCGATTTCGGCGTTGTCGCTGATGTTGGGAAAACCGAAGCGCGGCTCGCCATCCGGCACGACGTCCAGCAAGTAAAAACCTCCGCGCATGGGTACATCGCCCGGCTTGATGATGCCGGAGATAACCGATTGGCCCGACGGCGTAGGCACCGAGCGATTTCTCCTCTATGGTGGTGAGACCGCCGTCCGCATTGCCGGGGCCGAGGCTGGCATGGCCGTAAGCGGCGTAGTACTTTGCGGCCTTGGCCACGGTCTTCACGATCTCCTCGCCCAGAGCGGGATTCTCGGCACGCTTGGCCATCCAATGCTCCATGCCAATCAACTCGCCGGTTTCCTCGAAGATGCAGGTGGCGTTTTGGTCCACCAGAAAATCGAAGGCGCGGCCCATGGCAGGATTCGCTGTAAAGCCGCTGGTGGCGTCCGATCCCCCGCAAATGGTGCCCACGACCAACTCATCGATGGCCATGGGCGCGCGCGGGGTGTTCTCCAGTTGTTTCAGCGTTTGCTCCACCCACGCCTTGCCTTCGGTGACGGATTTGCGCGTGCCTCCAGTATCTTGAATGATGACAAGCTTCGCTGGCCGGCCCGATTGGCGAATGCTTTCCAGTAACTTGCCCTTGTTGAAGCCCTCGCAGCCCAACGGAACCAACAACACCGCGTCCACATTGGGATGGGTGCATAGCCGCTCCATAATCTTGTAGGAGTAGGGATTGGGAAAGCATCCTGGAAATCCGATCAGGTGCACGCCTTGTTCGCGATAGGGATAGACGATCTCGCGCGACACGTGATGCGCGCACTCCACGAGATAACCCACCACGATGGTATTGCGGATACCTTTGCTGCCATCGGGGCGTAGGTACACGTTGATGCTCATCAGTGCGCCTCCTTGAAGAACTCGTGGCCTTCGTCCAGCGTGTAGGTGGGAATATAGCTGCTGGCCACGTTGTGGATGTGAATGTACCCGCCCGGAGCGATGTCTTGCGTGGCCTCACCGATGGGCGCGCCATACTTGACCAGCGTTTCGCCCTTCTTCACGGGCCGGAAGGCGAACTTATGGCCGGTGAGAATTCTCACCTTGAGCGTGACGCTTGCACCCAACACCTTCACTGGCGTGCCGGCGCTAAGATCGGTCTTCGACATGGCCACATTGTCCCCTGGGGACAGTACAAGAACTCGCGGATCGGTATTCATGCGTGTTCCCGCATGTACCTATTTTGCCACCTGCACCAGCACCCGGCGATTGCGCTGCTTGTCCGCAGGTGTGTTCTCCGGCGAGACTAGCGGCTTGGAAGAACCGGCTCCGGAAGCCACGCACGGGAGTTTCATTCCCTTGGCCTTGAGCGCCGAGCACACTTTGTTGCCCGGGATAAAGAGAGCTTCATGTTGGCCTCCGGTTTTCCGTCGGCGTCGGTGTGGCCTTCCGCAGTCACCTTTAGTTTTGGAAATGCCGTTTTCAGCGTCTTGGAGTTGTCGGCCAAAATCTTGACCAGCCCTTTGAAGCGGCTTTCGTTGCCAGGCGCGAACTCAGCCTTGCCGGTCTTGAATTCGAACTGGCCGTCCTTGATCTGCTGGTCCGCCAGCGCCTTGTTGGCGTTCTCCAGCAGCGGCTTGTCCGCCAGTTTGTTGAGGCTTTTGAGATCGTCGAGGTCCAGCGCGCGAGACGCATTCATTACCAGCATTGTTGCCGCAAGCGCTATTGCAATTCGCATTACGTTCAATCCTCTAAAAAAATCCATCGAAAAACCACGCAGGAGTTACAGTTTGCTGATTCGTATCCGTGCATCCTTCCTTTTCAACACATCCGGTTGCAGCTTCGTTCCCAAGCCGGGTCCCTTCGGCGCCGTGATATAGCCGTTCTCCAGAGGGGGAAGTTGGGTGACGAGCTTGCCGTACCAATCCGTATAGAAGGCGCGTACCACTTCCTGCACGAGCGTGTTCGGACAATTCATGGAGAGATGAACGGACGCGGTAAGCAATATGGGCCCGGTGCAATCGTGAGGCGCGACGGGCAACTGATAGGCCTCCGCCATGGTCGCGATTTTTTTCGCTTCGGAAAGTCCGCCGGTCCAGCCCACGTCGAACATGCATACGCTCACCGCGCGCTTCTCGAATAAATCGCGAAAGGCCCAGCGGGTGGCCAAGGTTTCGCTGGCAGTGACCCACACATCGGTGCGATGGGCGAACTCGGCGATGGCGTCGAGGTTGTCCATCTTGATGGGGTCTTCGTACCAGAAGGGATCGAACTGCTCCAGCGCCTTGGCGATCTTGATGGCGGTGGGCAAATTCCACAGAGAATGAAACTCGACGTGGATGTCCATCTTGTCGCCCACGGCCTTGCGGATTTTCTCGAAGGGATGCATGGCTTTCTTGAGATCCGCGTTGGAGATGTAGGTGCCGTTGCTGGCTTCGGCGTACTCGTCGAAGGGCCAGATCTTCATGCCGGTGTAGCCTTCTTCGAGGAGCGAAACCGCCAACTCGTCGGCGTATTTCATGAAGCCCACCAGATCTTCGTAGGGTTGGTACTTGCCATGGTCGCCCGGCATACCGAAGTTGGCGGTGCCTTGTTCCGACTTGGCGCGCACATACTGATAACCGGCGCAGGTGTTGTAGGCGCGCACCTTGTCGCGCGAAGCCCCGCCCAGCAATTGGTAAATGGGTTGGTTGGTAATTTGCCCAAAGATGTCCCACAGCGCGATATCCACCGCCGAAGCCGCGCGCATCTCCGCGCCCACCGTTTTGAATCCCAGATAGTTGTAGAGCATGTGGCGGCTGTGCTTGTCAATCTGCCGCGGATCCTTGCCCAGCAAGTAAGGCGCGATGGTCTGGTGAATATGGGCGATGGCGGGTTCCACGGCGTAGAAGGTTTCGCCCAGCCCGGTAATGCCTTCGTCGGTGTGCACATGGACCCAGAGGACGTTCGGGTACTCGTCCAGGTTGATCGTTTCGATGGCGGTAACTTTCATGGCGGGCTCGCGGATAGGATGAGGGCGGAAATTCTACTTCGTGACTGTTTCGCTATACATCCTATTTCTTGTCTTGGGCGTCGTGCTCCGCCCACACCTTGCGCGCGATCCTTACCGCATCGATAAGGGCTGGTGCTCCGGCGTAGGGAGCGACGTGCAGAAAGATCTCCAGCATCTCTTTTTTCGTGATGCCGTTGTTGATGGCGCCCCGCACATGGATTTCCAACTCATGGGGCCGGTTGATGGCGGCCAGCATGGCGAGATTCATGATGGAGCGGATTTTCTTCGAGAGCGTCATTTCCCCGTCGGCGCCGCGCCGGGCCCACACCGCACCCCAGGCGTGGGTGGTCAGGTAGTTTTGCACGTCCTCGCTGAATTCGTCCTTTAGCTCAAAGGCGCGCGCGACATAGTCCGCGCCCAGCACTTCGCGGCGAAGCTTCAAACCCGTCTCGAACAAGTCCTTCGTGGTGATATCGCCCATGGTTTTTTCTCCTCGGTGTAGGGTGGGGCATTGTATCGGGCGAAAAGGTAAGATTCACCCAAGGAGGCGCCTTGCCTTCCAACCGGAGGAAAAAAGATGAATCGCCGTTCCTGGATGGGGCTGTCGCTGGGGCTGCTGTCGTGGTGTGCGGCGTTCCTATGTTCCGGAGCGGAGAAGAAGTACGGTCCTGGTGTTACCGACACGGAAATCAAGATCGGTCAGACCATGCCCTACAGCGGGCCGGTCTCGGCCTACGGCACCTTTGGCAAAGCCGAGAGCGCTTATTTCGACAAGATCAATGCGCAGGGCGGTATCAACGGCCGCAAGATCAAATTGATCAGCTTGGACGATGGGTTCAATCCGGCGAAGACGGTCGAACAGACCCGCAGACTCATCGAGGACGAGCAAGTGCTCTTGCTATTTAGCTCGCTCGGCACGGCACCCAACACCCCCATCCACAAGTACGTGAACAATAAGAAGGTGCCGCACCTGTTCCTTGCCACGGGTGCCACGAAATGGGGAGATCCCAAGAACTTTCCATGGACGATGTCGTGGCAGATGCCCTACCAATACGAGTCGAGAATCTTCGCGCGCTATCTGCTCGGCAACAAACCCAACGCGAAGATCGCGGTGCTCTACAACAACGACGATTTTGGCCGGGACTATCTCAAGGGCCTCAAGGACGGGTTGGGCGACAAAGCCGCCACCATGATCATCGCCGAAGCCACCACCGAGGTGACCGACCCCACCATCGACAGCCAGATCGTGACCTTGAAGAATTCGGGAGCCGACACCTTCTTCTCCTTTGCCGCGCCCAAGGGGGCGGCGCAAGCCATTCGCAAAGTGCATGACATCGGGTGGAAGCCTTTGTACTTCATTCCCAAGGTTTCCTCGTCGGTGGGCGCCGTACTCAGAAACGCGGGCCTGGAGAAGGCGGCCGGCATCATCTCGCTCAACTCGACGAAGGATCCCACGGAACCGCAGTGGCAGGACGATCCCGGCATGAAGGAATGGTTCGCCTGGATGAAGAAATACTATCCTCAAGGGGATGTCACCGACGACTTCAATGTCAACGGCTATCTCTACGCGCAGACGATGGTGGATGTGTTGGCGCGTTGCGGCGACGACTTAACTCGAGAGAACGTCATGCGCCAGGCAACGGACATCAGAAACTTGCGCTTACCATTGCTCTTGCCAGGCATCGCACTGAATACGACTCCAACGAATTACTTTCCAGTCAAGCAAGCACAGCTCATGCGTTTCGACGGAAAGGAGTGGGTGCGGTTTGGGCCGGTGCAGGGCATGCCGTGAGAACGCTTTGGCGGTTAGAATCCGCTTGGGGCCGGTGCCGCCGGCAAGGGAGGCAGCGATGGATGTAGGCATGATGATGCTCTTCGCCAGCTATGGCTGGGAGAATTGCAGCGATGATAGAGTGTGGGATGAAGAGATCAAGCTTGCACGGCTAGCCGCCGGTTCAGGTTTCGATGTGTTGTGGTCCGCGGAGCATCATTTTTTTGATTACTCCTTCTGCCCGGACAATCTGCAACTGATGACCTATCTCGCGGGTATTTGCCCGAATGTCGATTTGGGTACCGCCGCCGTCATCCTGCCCTGGCATGACCCGTTGCGCGTGGCGGAGCAAGCTGCCGTGCTGGATTATTTTTGCAAGGGCCGGCTGCGCCTGGGCCTTGGGCGTGGCCTTGCCCGCCGCGAGTTCGAGGGCTTTCGCGGAACCATGAACGAGTCGCGCGAGCGCTTCGACGAGTCCGCGGCCATGATCGTGGAAGCCCTGCGCACGGGCTTCATGGAAGGCAACGGTAAGCACTACAAACAGCCACGCGTGGAGATTCGCCCGCGCGCGAAATACAGCTTCGATGGCCGTATCTACGCCGTGGCATCCAGCGAGGATTCGGTGGAGTCCGCCGCGCGCATCGGCGCGCACATGGTGATGTTCTCCGACCGGCCCTGGCACATGCGCTTGCCGGCTATACAGAGCAACCGCGAACATCATCGAAAGTTCCATGGCCGCGAAGCGCCCGTCATGATGATCACCGATTTCGCCGTTTGCGGCTCGGATTCCGCGCGCGCAGAGGAGCACGCGCGGCAATACATGGGAAAGTTCATCGAGAGCAATTTCCACCACTATGAATTTCTCGGCGAGCATTTCAAGGCCGTGAAGGGCTACGACGCCTATGCTCAAAAAGCCGAAATTGCGCGCAAGGGGGGCTTGGAAGGCGCCGTTGAAGCGTTCATGAAGGCGGCCATCTGGGGAGATCCGGAGCGTATCCTGCGAGAACTGGAAGCCCGCCGCCAGGCCATCGGCGACTTTGAACTCAATGTGGCATTCCGCTTTGGCGGAGTGCCCTATGAAACCGCCGAGCGCGGATTGAAACTGTTCGCCAAGGAAGTCTTGCCGGTACTAAAGACTTGGCGAGTAGGAGAAAAATCTAAGTAAGGGGCTGGCGTAACTCTTCGCGAAACCCGTCCCTGGTCCCCGGTCTTATTATCCAAGGTTCCTCATGACAATTCTTTATCGTGGATTTGCCCTGCTGTGTTTTCTAGCCTTTGGCGTCGTTCACGCGCAAGAGGAGAATCTCAAGGGGGATGCTGCGAGGCGCCTGGTTCAGGCTCACGATCCGGCCATATTCGTGAGCACCGGCGCCCTCTATCTGAAACAGGAGGCGATCCGCTCGGCTGGCGGCAAGCCGCTATCCGCCACGCAACTTGCCGAGGTAGGCCGCATAATCGATGCCCAGGTGCGCGACTCCGCATGGTTCCATGCTGTGCTCGGCGCCGCCATCGCCCAGTACATGACGGAGGAGGAGGCGGATGAAATTGCCGTGCATTTCACGACCGAAGTAAGCCAATTGCAGCGCCATGTGATCGAGCTGTCCGTGGGCGAGGTGCTCATGAGCACGTATACGTTCACCAATAAAACCGACTACCGCTTGGCGGCTTCGCCGAGAGAGTTGCAAGACGTTCAGCGCGCGGTCGGATCGATGATCAATCATTTCGAGGCCGTGGCACGGCAGATCCGAGAATTGGTGGCGCACCCAGCCGTTCGTGCTAGGAGTCAAAACTAAAACGTAATTCTTCTGGCCACGGTCCGGATGCGATGACCAGCGCGGCAGCAAATACCTGCGAGCACTTCGAGGTGCTCATCATTGGAGCCGGAATCTCCGGGATCGGTGCCGCGTATCACCTCACCACGCAATGTCCTGGAACGAGCTTCCTGGTGCTCGAAGCCCAGGAAAATTTTGGCGGTACCTGGCTGACCCACCGCTTTCCAGGCATTCGCTCCGACAGCGATCTCTACACGTTCGGTTACCGCTTCAAGCCGTGGACAGGAGCGCCCATTGCCACCGCAGCCGAGATCCTGCGCTATATGGGCGAAGTCATCGAGGAGAACGAAATCGCGTCCCATATCCGCTACCGGCATCGCATCGAGGCAGCGAGTTGGTCGGGTGAGAACAATCTCTGGACGATCGATGCCATCCGCACGGACAGCGGCGAGGCGGTGAGATTTAGCGCCAACTTTCTCTGGATGTGCCAGGGGTACTACCGGCACTCCAAGGGCTACACGCCGGGGTGGGAGGCGATGGATGCGTTCAAGGGCCGCATCGTTCACCCACAGGAATGGCCGGAGGACTTAGAGTACGCTGGTAAGCGAGTCGTGGTCATTGGTTCAGGCGCCACCGCCGCGACATTGATTCCGGCCATCGCGGAAGAATGTGCTCACGTCACGATGCTTCAGCGCTCGCCAACGTTTTTTCGGACAGGCCGAAATGCAATCCCCATGGCCGACGAATTGCGCGCGCTGCAAATCGACGAGGCGTGGATTCACGAGATCGTCCGCAAGAAGATCCTCTACGAGCAAAGCGTGTTCATGCGCCGCTCTTTCCACGAACCCGAGGCCGTGAAGCGGGAACTGCTCGATGCCGCGCGCGCCTATCTGGGTTCGGACAGCGTGGTGGAAGCGCACTTCACGCCGCGCTACCGGCCATGGCGGCAACGCATCGCCTTCATTCCGGATGGCGACCTGTTCCAGGCGGTGCGGGAGGGCAAGGTATCGGTGGTCACCGATGAGATTGATCGCTTTACGCGCGACGGATTGCTGCTGAAGTCAGGCAAGGCTCTTGACGCCGATATCATCGTCACGGCCACGGGCTTCAACCTCAATGTGCTGGGGGATATCGAATTCACCATTGATGGCAAGCCGCTGAATTTCTCCGATACGGTGACCTACCGGGGAATGATGTTCACCGGCATTCCCAACATGGCCTGGGTATTCGGGTACTTCCGGGCGAGCTGGACCTTGCGCGCGGACCTGGCCGGCGACTTCGTTTGCCGCCTGCTCCAACATATGAAGAAAAAAGGGGCGAGGAGGGTGACCCCGGCCCTTCGTCCCGAGGATGAGGACATGCCACTCCTGCCCTGGATAGATCCGGAGAATTTCAATCCAGGCTATCTCGCGCGAAGCATGCACTTACTACCCAAACGCGGCGACAAGCCTGAATGGCAACATAGCCAGGACTATTGGGCGGAAAAAGACCAGTTACCTGCTGCCAATCTGGACGATGGCGCCCTCGTCTACGAGTAAGGGTTCGGACGCCTCACGCCTCCCTCCTCCCAGAATTTTTCTCAACTAATAGCCCAGACTACCGTAATCATGAATATAGTCGCCTTGCTTATCGTAAGCTAGGCTACTAAAATGTCCGCATGGCTATCAAGGAAGACTTATCCCGCAATTTCGGCTTCATCCTGCACGACGTGGCGCGGCTGCTTCGCACCACCTTCGACCGCAGGGTGAAGGGCATGGGACTCACCCGCTCGCAGTGGTGGGTGTTGCTGCATTTGTTTCGTAATTCCGGGGTCACGCAGTCCGAGTTGGCCGATATTCTCGAGATCGAGAAAGCCACTTTAGGCCGTCTCATCGACAGGTTGGAAAGCAATGGCTGGCTACGCCGCGAAAGCGACGCCGCCGACCGCCGTGCGAAGCGTATCTACCTCACAGAGGCCGTTGAGCCAGTGATGAAGACCATGCGCTCAGCCGCTGCGGACGTGCGCCGCGATGCGTTATCCGGGCTGTCCGCTGAAGAACAAGAAAGATTCGTGGACATCCTGTTGTCGGTGAAGACCAATTTGTATCGCTCGGAAAACGGTGGCAACGGAGTGAAGAACGGGGCCAAGAACGGCGTAAAAAGCGGGGCTAGGGCCCGGGTGCGCGCATGACCCGCAAGCAAATCGAACCATGGATACCGGGGATGCGCTTCGTGCGCTTCACACTGCTGCTGGTGGTGCCCTTGGTGGCGGCATTGATCGGTCTGCGCATGTACGCGGAAGGCGGGCGCGAGATGGAAACCGAGAACGCTTACGTCAAGACCAATATCGTTACGGTAAGCGCGGCGGTGACGGGGCGGGTGATCGAGGTATCGGTGGATGACGACAGCGCCGTGAAGAAAGGCGATGTGCTGTTTCTCCTGGATCCCACGCCCTACGAAATTACCGCTGCGCGCGCGCGGGCGCAGATGGACGTGGTACGCACGGAAATGGATTCCTTGCGTGCCGGCTATCGCACCACTTTGGTCGAAGCGGCCGAAGCGAAGGAGCGTATCGAGTATCTTGCGAAGCAAGTGGAGCGGCAAGAGCGCTTGAAGGAGCGCGGCATGAGCCGGGCGGACCAATACGACGAGGCCAAGCACAATCTTGAAGCGTCCAAGCGCCGGCTACAGACCATTCAAGAGCACAGCAAGCGCGTGCAGGCGAGCTTGGGGGGAAATCTGAATGCGCCGGCCGAGGAGCATCCGCGCTATCTGGAAGCCAAGGCAGCCTACGATGCCGCTATGTTCGAATTGGCCCGCACGCATGTCAAAGCGCTCAACGACGGCGTGGTGAGCAATATGAAATTGCAAGTGGGCGAATGGGTGAACCGCGGCGCGCCCGTATTCAGTTTGATCGAGAGCGGCCCGCCGTGGGTTGAAGCCAACTACAAGGAAACCCAGCTTACAAACATGCGCGAAGGGCAGCCCGCATGGGTGGTGGCCGACGCCTATCCCGACGTGGAGTGGGTCGGTAAGGTCGAGGCGATCGCACCGGCGAGCGGAGCGGAGTTTGCCGTGTTACCGCCGCAAAACGCCACGGGAAACTGGGTGAAGGTCGTGCAGCGCATTCCGGTGCGAGTGACCGTGCACCAATCCCCTGGGCAGCCGCCATTGCGCGCCGGCATGACCGTCACGGTGCGCGTGGATACCGGCCACAACCGAGGATTGCCAAAGCGCATACAAGCCCTTATCGACAAGGGCTATCTGCCGCAATTTCTCGAACCCACTTCGGCGATGGCGCGTAACGAGCGCTAAGCCAATCTCGCCATGAGCGCCGCGCGCCACCCGTTGCTCATCACCATTTCGGTGATGACGGCGAGCTTCCTTTACTCGCTGGACTGGACCATCGTCGCGGTGGCCCTGCCGCACATGCAGGGCACTTTCTCGGCTACCCAGGACCAGATCTCTTGGGTGATTACGTCGTACATCGTGGCAGCCGCCATCACCTTGCCCACGGCCGGATGGCTGGCGACCCGCTTCGGGCGCAAGCGCGTTTACATGTACGCGACCACGTTGTTTCTAGTTTCCTCCGTGGCCTGCGGCGCGGCCACCTCGCTTGAGGTGGAGATCTTCGCGCGCGTGGTGCAAGGCATCGGCGGCGCCTTTCTTATCCCGATTTCCCACGCCATCATTCTGGACACCTACCCGCCGGAGGAGCAAGGCAAGGCGATGTCGATATGGGCCATCGGGTCCACCGGAGGTAGCTTCGTCGGTCCGTTCGTGGGCGGGATCATCACCGAATACATGAACTGGCGTTATTGCTTCTACGTCAACATTCCGGTGGGTATGCTGGCTCTGTTGGGGACCTTCATCTTCGTCCCGGAGACCAAACGCCATGAGGATCATTCCATGGACTGGACAGGGTTTCTGGCGCTGGCCTTGGGGATTGGCTCGCTACAACTGATGCTGGATCGCGGCGGCAGGCTCGATTGGTTCGACTCATGGGAAATCCTGATCGAAGCATGCTTGGCGGTACTCGGCTTCTATCTGTTTCTGGCGCATAGCCTCACCTACGGCAAGCATCCGTTCCTGGACTTGCGTATTTTCCGTAACCGTAATTTTTCCATCGGACTGATCTACTCGGCGGGTTACGGATTGGTCACGACGCCGCTCGTGGTGTTGATGCCGGCGTTTCTACAGGATATGCGCGGCTATCCCATCGATACCATCGGCTTCTTGCAAGCTCCGCGCGGCATGGGAATGTTGCTGGCCATGGCCTTGGGAGGCCGCTTGCTGGGTAAAGTGGATGCGCGCTTGCAGATGGCCGTTGGCTTGATCTTGCTTGCTGCGTCGGACATGGAGATGGCGCGCTGGACCCCTGAAGTCGGTGCGTGGCCGTTGGTGTGGACCAACTTTCTACAAGGCATCGGCGGGGGCATCATGCTTGTGCCCAATCAAGCCATCGCCTTCGCCTCGCTGGATCCGCAACGGCGCACGGAGGGCGCCGCGCTGTTCAACCTGGTGCGAAGCGTGGCGGCCAGCGTGGGGATTTCGGCCGCCATCGCATTATTCTTGCGTACCAGCGGCGCCAGCCGTGCTCACATGACCGAGCACGTCACGCCCTTCAGCGAGGCACTTCAACACGGAGCGAGCGCCAGCTTGTGGGACATCAACACCCCTGAAGGCTTGGCGGCTCTTGCGCGCGAGATCGACATGCAAGCCGCGATGCTGGGTTACATGGGAGATTTTCGCATGTTCGCGGTAGCGGCCCTGATCGGACTACCGCTATTGTTTTTTGTCGCGCGCGATGCGGACACCGCTAGGAAAGCCAAGCCCTTGGACGTGCACTTCGAATAATCACACTCTCCCCACGATAGGGATCGAAGCGCCGTTGATGGCGCTTGCAAGGCCCGATAGCAGGAACACGATCAGATTGGCGATGTCTTCCGCCTTCACCCACCGCGAAAAATCCGCGGTGGGCATGTCCGCGCGATTGGGTGGCGTGTCGATGATGGATGGCAGCACCGCATTCACCGTCAAGCCGCGATCCTTGAACTCCTCCGCCATGGCTTCGGTCAGCCGCGCCACACCTGATTTCGAGGCCGCGTAAGCACCCATCCCGAGCGCCGCCTTGGCCGCCGCGCCCGCACCGATGTTCACGATGCGCGAAGAGGGCTGCTTAAGTAGATGGGGAAGCGCCGCGCGACTGGCGTTGAGCGCGGTGCGCAGGTTCACGTTGTAGAGCAGATCCCAAGTATGTACGTCTCCGTCTTCGATTTTCTCCCAACGGAAAGTCCCTGCCACGTTGACCAGAGCATTGATGCGGCCGCAACGCCGGGCAATATCGTTGAAAGCCGTTTGCGTGGATTCCACGGAACTCAAGTCCACGCCCCCAAACAACAAGGCGGGCGCGAGATCCGATGCGGGCGCTGCCTCGCGGTCGATCAAGGCGGCTATGGCGCCAGCTTGCGATGCTACCTTGGCGACTGCCATGCCGAGGCTGCCGAATCCGCCGGTGATCGCTATGACCTGGTCGCTTAAATTCAAAGTGTGCATGGCGGTGGCCTCAAGTTGAGTGCCGGGATTTTCCCACGAGAAAGATCAAGCGCCCGGATTGGGGTAACGCGCTTGTATGGCGCGTACGTCCGCTAGCGTTTCGGCATCGAGCGTGAGTTGCGCGGCGCCGATATCCTCTTCAAGCTGGCCCATGGTTGTGGCGCCGATGATGGACGAGCCCAAAAACCAGCGGCTGGCCACGTAGCCCAGCGCTAGTTGCACCAGCGTGAGTCCCCGGCGTTTAGCCAGCGCTGCGTAGGCCTGCGTAGCCTCCGCCACGAGGGGCGGGCGGAAGCTAACGCCTAGCGAATCGAACAAAGTGAAGCGCGCGCCAGCCGGCCGCGCACCCCCAAGGTACTTGCCGGAGAGAATGCCACCAGCGAGCGGGCTATAAGCTAGCAACGACATGTTTTCTCGAAAGAGCGTTTCGGCGAGATCGTTGTCCACGTTGCGGGATACCAGGCTATAGATGTTCTGAATGGTGACAGGGCCCGTAACCCCCAACTCCTTGGCCGCGCGCCGAAACTCGCACACCCCCCCAAGCGGTTTCATTGGACAGCCCGTAGTAGCGAATCTTGCCGGCCTTGATCATGGCGGCCATGCCCATTACTTGTTCGTGAATCGAGGGCCCGCCTTTCTCCTTGGAGGGATCGAATTCCGTGGCACCGAAATTCGGCACGTTGCGTTGCGGCCAGTGGATCTGATACAGATCGATGTAGCCGGTTTGTAGGCGTGCCAGACTGGTGTCAACCGCCTCGGCGATGATGGCTGGCGTGAGATCCGTGCGGCCAT